>CAYOGS010000190.1:0-4450 GCA_964403435.1 uncultured Rhodospirillales bacterium
GTGCGGTACGCAAGGTGTCTTCACATTTTTTCTCGCCCAACGACACCGCCACGATTTCGCTGATTTTGCCGGCTTCTTTCAAGCGTACGGCTTCTTCAACCGCGATTTCATCAAACGGGTTGAGAGCCATTTTGACATTGGCTAGTTCAACGCCGCTGCCGTCCGGCTTGACGCGGATTTTGACGTAAGGGTCAATGACCCGCTTGCACGGCACCAGAATTTTCATAAAGCACCACCGAAACAATCGCGACTGAGGCAATTTCTGATCGCCGTTCATAGAACGGCCACACGGCCGGAATCAATCCGCTCCCGCAGCAGTGTGCGTTTTTGTCACCGCACTTGCAATACACTCTGAGGTTGATGGCGCAACGGTACCCAGCTGGTACCTTATTTCGACGACAGTCAAACGCCCGCCCACAGGAAAATTGGATCTGAACGAGTTGCGGTTTACCGCCCAATGTCACATTTCGGATATTGTCGACCATGGCAAAGTTCGTTAGGTTCCAACAGTGCCACGGCGACAGTTTTATCATACATTCAAAACGGCAGGACCAAACGCATGCTGCATAAATTTCTTCCGCTCTGTCTTGCCGCTCTGCTTGCCGCCACGCCGGCAAAGGTTTCCTTTGCGTCGCAACCGGCGTTGACATCCGGCATGGTTCAAATCTGGACATTCTGCCACACGCCGCAGACGCACCGCTTCATGCCCGATTTTTCCGGTGTTGGCTCCGGCTTCGTGCTGAACGACAAAGGCGTTGTTGTCACCAACCACCACGTCGTGGCCCTGACCATCACCGGCAAGGACGAAAAAGGAAACGATTACAGCGTGCCATGCGACGTGACGATCTTCGTGACGGAAGATGGATCGACCTTCGATCTCGTGCGCGCCGCCAAGAGTCCAAACGGCTCGCTCATCTGGTCGTCCGAAAGCCGCGACCTGGCGCTGATCCAGACCAGCGGGCTGCTCGACCGCACTCCCGTGGCCCTGACCGAGCATGTACCAACTCAGGGCGATCCAGTTCTTGCCGTAGGTTTTCCTTACATCGCTGATCGCGGTCTTGCCAAAGACACCAAGGAAAGGCGCGCAGACGCCACCGTCACCAGTGGCGTGCTGGGACGCGAGATTGCGGATGTACGGCTAGGCGATCTACCCGTGACAGTTTTACAGCATGATGCACAAATCCATAGCGGCAACAGCGGCGGACCGCTGCTGGATTCGTGCCATCGTGTCGTGGGCGTGAACACCGCCGTTGCCATGAACGCCAACAAGGTTCAAGCATCCGGCATCAGCTACGCGACGCGCATTGACAACCTGATCAAGGAACTGACTCGTCGCAAGATCCCCTTCAACCAATCATCTGACACCTGCAAAAACGGTGTCCTGACCCAGGCGGCAGCGGCTAGCCCTCAAGCCGCCCCTGACGATGCCACGAAGACGGCACCAGCTGCAGAAACGAAGCCCGCACCGGAAGAGGTGCCCGTGCCACAAGCCAGCGGCGGCGAAGCCACTCCCACAAAGATCGTGCAAAATGCCCCGCCTGCCCCCACTCCGGACAATAGCCTGCTGCTGATCGTCGGCGCGCTTGGCCTCGTCTTGCTAGCGCTTGGTTATGTCTTTTTAGGCAGGAAGCGAAACGACGCCCCTGGCGCTCACAATCTGGTCCCAGGAAATCGTGCGCCTTACAACGTCTCCATGCCGACAGTTGACGTCTCTGCGCACACAGTGGATTTGTCGGGCTTCGCAGATATGCCAATCGTTGAACTTGTTGATACCGCGTCCAAAACCGTTGTGTTGCGCCTACTGCCGCAGGATTTTGCCCGCGGCGATGTCAGCATCGGACGCGATTCATCGTCTGCCTTCATCATACCCGACGAGTCGCAAGCAGTATCCCGGCGCCATTTCCTGTTGACCTGGAAAGATGGAGCCCTCTGGGTTTCCGATCTCGGCTCCACCAACGGCACCCGCCTCGATGGCCGGCCAGTCGGCAAAAACTATGAACATGTCAAAAGTAATGCCACGATATCGATCGCCAAGCGCGATTTCACCATCCGTTTCACATGAGGTTAACAATGTTGAAGAGCTTGACACGCTACCCCGCGACTGTAGGGGCTCTCGCCGTACTTCTGAGCGTCGGCGGCTGCAATGCCGCTGGCAACAAAGCCCTCTTGGGTGGGGCGGCGGGTGCGGCCATGGGAGGTTTTCTGGGCAGCAAACTTGGCGGCGGAACAGCCGGAACAGTCGCCGGCGTGGCGTTAGGCGGCCTGGGAGGCTACCTTATCGGCAATATGCTCGACGAAGCGGATAAGGCAGAACTCGACCGCATTTCCCGCCAATCAGCCGAGACAGGTACCGTGCAACGCTTTGAGAATCCGCGCACCGGCGTCAAGGCCACGGTTAGCTCAACTCCAGCGGCACCTCGGCGCGAAATCGCCCAGGTTCCGGTCGTTCGTTCGGTGAAGGCAGTGCCTCCGCTAGAGCCTTTGAATAAGGTCTTTGTCGCGACCAGGGATACAGCCTTTTACAGCGGCCCGGCCGCCAGCTACAGCCGGTTGGGCGACATCCGCGACGGCCAGGTCGTATCAGTACGCGGCAAAGTTTCTGGCCAGCCCTGGTATCTGATCGAACAGGACAAGATTGGGCGTGGTTTTGTCTCCGCAGCCTCCCTGCGCCCCTGGACGGCGCCATCGTCACCACCTGCCGCCCCTGCGCTGCAGACGACTCAGCCGGCGAACGAAGAAGTTAAGCAGGTGCAGGCAGATCTGGTGCTTGAGTGCCGCACTCAGGTGCAAAATGTCGAGTTACGCGGCCAAAAGCCCGTTCAGGAATCCGGGCGCGTGTGCAAAGACAGCGACGGCAACTGGTTCCGGCAGAACCAGGCCTAGCCCGCCGACCCCCATGCCGCTGTTATTGCTGACACTGCTCTTCTTCGCTGCATATTTTCCCGCTGCACACGCCGAACCACTAGACATGTATCGGCTAGTGCTGCCGGGCGGCAGCGGCGGGATTGATGATCTCTCCCCCTGGAAAAACACGAGCATTTTTGAAACGAACGGCCAGTTATGCGGGCAAGGGATGCACTATGTCCTAAAGGCTCCAGTTGCCAGCCTGTTTGCGGAGTCGAATGTCGCCGATCTTGACAGGCTGTTCGCGGATTTGATGACAGTAGTCTTAAACGATTGCCCTAAGGTAGAAAGCATAACACTCAGTGGTTACGTCGGCGACGAATTACAATATGCCGGCCTGGCCGACATCAATGCGTCGGGCAAATGGGGCATTCGTTCCGAAATCCGCAAGTACTCTTTGCGCTGACCGATAGGGTAGACATGGCTGCCAACCCACCTGCGGCTCCGCTCGCCACACACAGCACGGTGGGACGCTATCGCATCGAAAAGCTGCTAGGCAACGGCGCCTTCGGTATCACCTATCTTGCACGGGATATAACGCTTGAGCGTAGCGTAGCAATCAAAGAGTTTTTCCCTACCGGCCTGGCGCGCCGCGCGGATTCTGGCACGGCAGTCGTGGAACAACCGCACGTCGCACCGGAAAAATTCGCTCGCGAGCGGGAACATTTTCTACGCGAGGCGAAGATCGTCGCCCGCGTCAGCCATCCAGGCATTGTTCGCATCATTGACTTCATTGAAGCCAATAACACCACTTACATTGTCATGGACTTTATTGACGGCCGATCGCTAGCAGACCAAATCGCCACCACCGGCCTCTACACCCCGCAGCACACCCGCCTTTTGTTATCGCAGCTTCTCCCGGCAGTCGAAGCTTTGCATGGCCAGGGCGTGATCCACGGCGACATCAAGCCGGACAACATTCTCATTCAGAAGAACGGCGCCCCTATCCTCATTGATTTCGGTTCCGCCATCGCGCAGGATGGATCATTCTATAATAGACTGACGCCCGGTTACGCAGCACCGGAGCAGTATCCTGGCCAAGGGGAGAAGACCGGACCGTGGACGGATATCTATGCGCTTGGAGCGGTACTCTTTGCCTGCCTAACCGGCAAGACACCGCCGGCAGCACCTGACCGCGTCAAACGTGCCTGGTCGCCCGTACCCGGCCGCGACGCCGTCTGGGGCGGGCTGGAAAAGATCATTGAATCTGCAATGACCTTGCACGCCACCGAACGGCCGCAATCCATCAGCCAGCTTTCGCTTCTGGCGGCCGGCAAAGCCAACCGCGGCACCCTAACGCTCGCGCGCGCCTTACCGCTCATTCTGCTTAGCGGGGCCATTGTCAGCTTTCTGGCAGTACTCTACCTTTTCTTTCCAGGGCCGAGTAGTCCGCCTCACACCCCATCACTCAGCACCTCCACCGCCGCCATTGCGACAGCAAAACCCAAGCCCATACCACCACCCTCAAACGCTGATCTCAAGTTCGACGACTCCGACTATGCCGCTGCGCAAAAGATCAACACGCCCGACGCTTACGCCCTATACC
>CAYOGS010000191.1:0-4189 GCA_964403435.1 uncultured Rhodospirillales bacterium
CAATGAAGCTGTGCAAACCATCGTCAACCGGAACAATTTCTACCGCGACGGCTACCGCCTGATGTTGCGTATTAGTTTTGTGCAAACGGTAGCCATCTTGATGTTGGTAGGCGGTTTGGTGACAATGGCCTTGTCAGCGAAAGTTGAATTTGTCTATTTCGCGACGACGACCGATGGCCGAGTCATCAATATTGTGCCCCTAAACGAGCATTATATATCCGATGGTGCTTTGGTGGCTTGGGTAGCGGATACATCCAAACGCGTTTTAAGTCTGAGTTTTAGTGATTTCCGGCAAAGACTGCAGGATGTCGCCTATAACTTCACGCCGCAAGGCTGGGAAACCTTCATGAAAGCGCTGAAAGACGCGCGTATTCTCGAACTTATTGAAGAACGAAAAATCGTAACCGAAATGTCAATTGATGCTGCACCAGAAATCATCAAACGTGGTGAAGTGAATGGGGTCTATATCTGGGTGTTGCAGATGCCGGTGAGTCTGGTTTTTAAGGGGGAGCAGGCGCCCCAAGCCGTGAAGGGTAACCTTCGGGTTCAGGTGAGCCGGGTCTCCACTTTACAGCACCCGAAGGGCGTTGGTATTGACCAATTCCTCATTGATTCAAGCGGAGTCATTCGTTAATGGGTCTGTTTGGTAAAAAAGCAGCAATTAAATTATCGGATGACAGTGATCCCCCAGGGGGCGCCGGGTTGCCTGCTAATGACTCTGAGGAGGAGGGTGCTGGCGCCGCTCCTGCTGTCGAAAAGAAGCCAAAAAAGAAGGTCGTAAAGAAAAAGGCCTTCAATTTTTTTGCCAATGATATTCCGAGCGAAAGACCCCTTGCCGATCCTGATTTTGAGTACAGGCGCTACTTGCGTCTACTGAGGCGAGTGAGGTTCGAGGCGACCAGTCTTGTCGTGCTGGTGGTGGTTTTTGTTATTGCATCGCATCTCTTTAAGGATGAGAACAGATATCTTGCGCGAAGAATTGGGGCACCAATTGGCTCTGAAACGCAGCTTTCTGGACTAACACTCCCGGTCTTGACGAAAGAGGCCATCTGCTCGTGGTCGATGACGGCCGTGACCGAAATTTTAACCTTTAATTTTTCAAATTATAATGCGCGTTTAGCACAACATACATGGCGCTTCCACCCAGAAGGCTGGAAGGCTTATGTTAAGGCGATGCTCGACACGAATACTTTAAATGAGTTTCGTGCGAGACAATTGGTATCCACAGCTGCGCCTGATGGCTCGGCTGTCATTGATTCTGAAGGCATCAATGAGGAGACTCAAGAGTATGAGTGGAGGGTAAAGGTGCCAATTATCCGCAAATTTGTTACCAATAATGACCGGAGTGAGGTTAGAAGGTCAGATGTATTTCTTACTTTGGTTCGCACTCCGTTGAACACCCATGTCACAGGCATAGGGATCAAGGTTTGGCGTGAACAATAGGATATTTAAAATTGAAATTACTTAAACTTTTATAGCTTTAACTAACCTTTGTGTGGCAGGCTTGTTCGGGTGTTGTTCGATGTTACTTGGTTGTGGATAAAACTCTTGCTGTTGATGGGATTTAGTGGTTTGATTCCACAGGACGACAAATATTTGGGGTTGATATGATAACGTTTCACGCCCGCCGCAGCGTAATTGCTTCTTGTGTATTGGCCACGATGCTCGTGTTATCTCCAGGCGGGCATGCGGCAGAGTCCGCGACTCCTTCCGGTTCTCCATTAACCCCGGAGGCGCCCCCATCGCCCAATCAGGTGCAGAGCGACCCCGGTATTCTCATGGATGCAGCGGCTCTGGCTGCAGCAGAGGCCAGTGCGGAAGAGGCTCGGACAGCCGAAATGGCTCGCATGCGGCAGGGTGTGTTCGAAGGTGTTATGACGAGCATGATGCCGCTGACGAACGATCAAATTCGTACGTACATGCAGCGGCTCGAATCCGTTCAGGAAGCATCTGTACCGCCCTCCTATGGCCAGCCGAAGGGCGAAATCAAAGTTCAAACGGTATCACTGGATCCGGGAGCGCAGCCGCCACAGATCAGCATGGTACCGGGTTACATCACCACCGTCACTTTCGTCGATGCTTCAGGCCAGCCCTGGCCGATCGCCGATGTGGGCGTCGCTGGCAACTTCGAAGTGAAGCCGACAGCACAAGGATCGCATATTCTGCGTATCATTCCACTGGTGCAAAAGGGTGTAGGTAATCTTTCTGTTATGTTGAGGGAACTTTCGACTCCTGTGGTATTCCGGCTATGGAGTGGGGGACCGAATTTGCATTGGCGCTATGATGCGCGGGTCCCCAAATATGGCCCCAATGCTCGGATGCCGCTGATAGATAAACGGCGCCTGTCGGCTGGAGATGAGAGTATTATGATGTTTCTGGACAATGTGCCGCCTGCTGGTGCCAAACGCCTAAAAGTGTCGGGTTTGGATAGTCGGACCATGGCATGGATGTTCGATAGCCGAGTTTATGTGCGGACGCCACTGTCCATGCTCTCTCCATCGTGGGATGCGAGTGTAGCCTCGGCAGATGGCATGACGGTTTATCAAGTTGGTGATGCGCCGGTAATCTTAATGTCAGATGCTGGCAATATCGTGCGTGCGCGCCTGGCTAGAGGAGATGACAATGACCAATAATCTCGACCAATTCGATCAATCGCCGGATTTTGATCAAGAGTCCGCCGATGGCGAAAAAAAAGCCGGGATTGCGACCAATCTTTCGAACGCTTGGCGTACAAAGCCGATATTTAAGCTAGTAGTTTTGTTGGTTAGCGTCGCAGCCGTTATTATGTTGGTAATTAACTTTACCACATCTCCCCCGGAAACTGAACGCTCTCGCGTTGCGAACACACCCGGCATGAATGAAGCGCCTGGTGGAAAGGCAAGTCCTGCCTTTATTGAAGCTCAAGCTGAAGCGAACAAGCAACGTATACAGGAAGCTGCCGCGGTTGGGGGCACTGCCTTACCGACGCCACTGCCAACCGGCATGAATACCGATACGCGTAGGGAAGGCGATCCGCTAGTTGAGTTTAGAGCGGAAATGCAAAAGCAGAAAGATGAACAGGCACGCCAAATCCAAGCGCTGCAGCAGCAGACGGTTCGCCAACAGAGCGCAACTATTCAGCAAGATCAGCAAGTGCAGCAGCAGCTTGGGCAGAATTATCAGCAGCAGATGGCTCAGCTCGCACAATTGTGGAAGCCTGCTGGGATGAATATCATCGGCGGCTTAGAGCAGGATATCAAGAAGTCGAGTGCTGCAAACAACCAGAGCGTCAATAACCAGAATTACTCGTCCAACAGCGTGCAAACGTCTTCTGGTGGTCAAAATATGCCGGGATCTGGTCCGGGCGCGGAATCCGGTCAGCAACAGACTGCACCCGCTGACAGGGGGTATAAACCACTCATTCTTGCTGGAACCGTCAACTACGGCCAGCTACTCACGGAAGCAAACTCGGATGTTCCAGGTCCAATTCTGGCGCAGATCGTGTCTGGACCACTCTCCGGGGCGCGGGCAATTGGTAGTTTCCAGGTTGGCTATGACCTTATGACTTTGACCTTCAGCACTGCGACACTCAAAGGCAAAGAATATAGGATCAAGGCACTTGCGCTTGACCCAGATACGACGCTAGGCGGCATGGCAACCGAAGTTGATCACCGCTATTTTGCGCGCGTTCTCCTGCCTGCAGCCGCATCCTTTGTGGCCGCGTTCGGACAAGAGTTAGGTAAGAAGCCGACGACAGTTGTGGTGGCGGGCAATGGTCAAGTTATCACCAGTCAGGCGCGATCCGGTATCAAAGACGGAATGTATGCCGGCCTTGGATCTGCTGGCCAGACGATAGCTAACTTTCTACAGCAGGAAGGGGCGCAAACAAAAGTTCTGGTTCGCATAGCTGTCGGCACCCCAATGGGACTGTTTTTCGTTGAGTCAGTCTGTTCAGGCAAGTACCCATGTACTGGGAATGACCCTGCTGCTAACCGTTCGAATCCTGCAATGCCAGTAGCAGCGCGCCAGCAGCAGGATCAGACTTTGTCTAGCAGTACGCAATAATGGTGATTAATAGTCGAAATGATGACCCAAGAAAACGAGGTTTCCGAGGCTATCCATGGTTCTGGCTCTGTTGCGGGAGGGCTTGATACTGAAAATTTCGAGGAACCAAAGTGGGAAGACTCGATAATTCCTAGTGATGATTTTT
>CAYOGS010000191.1:4199-4448 GCA_964403435.1 uncultured Rhodospirillales bacterium
GTCGGGAGCAGCTCAGGTGGTCACAAGAGGATTGCATCGTCATATTTTGTCTTTGCATTGGTGGGGCTCCTAGCATCATTGACGGCTGGTATTGCGTATCTAAAATTTGCGTCTCCACAAGACAGTCTTGCCAAAATTCCCGTTAAGCCGGAATTTTCACAAGCACCTAATCCCGAGGCCACCCTAAATCCTGACGAGTTTGTTGCAGCATCTTCTGAATTGGGTGCGTTCGCGTATAGATTCATTGAC
>CAYOGS010000192.1:0-4427 GCA_964403435.1 uncultured Rhodospirillales bacterium
AGCTCTTGGCAGCCGCGCCTACTCGTAAGCTGTGCCTCATAGATCTTCCGCCCTCTGTATGCAACTGTACCACACCGCTGGGCGACACGCTGGCGACGATATGGCGTTGCACTTCGCGTTCAAAGATTTGCCTACGTTACGGCTCAGGCTTGGCGGTATCCATCATGGTGCCACCATTCTGCAACCGAACCGCTCAACTGACTACCAAACCGGGGGAGGTTCAATACGCGTTTGAGCTCCATGGTATGCCCGCGTGTAAATGATGGTCTGGCGGTGAGGATGAGATTGCAATAACACGCTTTGGGGAGTGTTTGGACTCGTTGCGCTTGTCCCTCGGCATGCAGCTTCGCGCAAAACTTACCACCGGAGCGTATTGTCGAGCCTATGTACGTTCACCGCATCACCGTCGCCAGCATTAAGGCGGAGGTCCTGTGTTGATGGAATATGGCGGAGAGGATGAGATTCGAACTCACGGTACCTGTTACAGTACACCCGCTTTCCAGGCGAGCGCCTTCAACCACTCGGCCACCTCTCCGCAGCACTAACATACTGACGTTCATGCCTCGTGGTTGAAGCCATAAACGGTTGAAGCGGGAAGTTTGCCGGTTTTGCCGGCAGGCACTCGGCCACCTTTCCGCAACACTACTTGTATTCTGACGTTCACGCTCCGTGGTTGGAGACATATACGCCTGGGATCTAGGTTGCCGGCTTCGCCGGCAGGCACTTAGCCACCTCTCCACATGCAAAATCTCCGAAACAAAGCTGATAATCGAAAAATGGGTGTGGTTAAAGCATTTTTACAGCGTTAAGCCATTTTTGTGTCCTTAACAGACACAGAACCAAAATCATTGCCTTTAGGACGGAGAAGGGGTAAAAACCGCCTACCGGAAGGCTAGTATGGCCAGCCGGAAATCACATACGGGATAACCGATTCCTGTCCGGCCGTTCGCGGCAGGTCATGTTGGTGCCGGTGTTGGGCTTGCCCAATATCTCCCGTAGCGGGCTCATGTGAGCAAGCGGCGCGGCGTGAGCCAGACCGTTTATAACCGGAAGAGAAGGAATCGCTAGCTATGGCTATGCCAATTTTCACCATGCGCCAATTGTTCGAATCAGGCGCACATTTTGGCCACAATACGCGGCGTTGGAACCCCAAGATGCAACCCTATCTGTTCGGGGTACGGAACGGCGTGCATATTATTGACCTGGAGCAGAGCATGCCCATGCTGCAGCGCGGGTTGCAGGCGCTGCGCGATGTTGCTGCCAACGGCGGGCGCGTGCTGTTCGTGGGCACCAAACATCAGGCGCAAGACATTCTGGCCGACGCAGCCAAGCGTTGCGGGCAATATTATGTCAATCATCGCTGGTTGGGCGGAATGCTCACTAATTGGAAGACAATATCACAATCCATCAAGCGGTTGCGCGAGTTGGATGAACGATTGACTGCAGAAGCAACCAAGTTGACCAAAAAAGAACAGCTCAACCTTACGCGGCAGCGTGACAAACTTGAGCAAGCGCTTGGTGGCATTAAGGAAATGGGCGGTCTGCCAGATATCGTGTTTGTTCTGGACACCAATAAGGACGATCTGGCGGTGCAGGAAGCAACCAAGCTGGGTATTCCTGTAGTGGCAATTGTCGATAGTAATTCCGACCCCACTCTGATCACTCACCCAGTGCCGGGCAATGACGACGCTACGCGCGCCATTGAACTGTATTGCGAGTTGGCTGCTGCTGCTGTGCTGGACGGCATCGAGGCCGAAATCGGTCGCAGTTCGTCCGATGTCGGTGCTCGCGCTGACCTGCCGCGGCAGAAAATTGCCGCCGAGCCGGTTGTTGCAGTGGCCGCTACAGCCTGAAACGGGCTGTAGACGCTTAGAATTATCGCTCTCGCGCCGTCGGGCACGGGGGGCGTTGTGACAGATTTCCGCAATAGGAGAGTGACGATGGCAGAGATTACCGCCCAGCTGGTAAAGGATTTGCGCGAGAAGACCGGCGCCGGGATGATGGATTGCAAAAAGGCGCTGACTGAGACGATCGGCGATTTAGAGGCCGCGATTGACTGGCTGCGCAAGAAGGGGCTGTCTGCAGCTGCGAAGAAGGCCGGCCGCGTGGCGGCCGAGGGGCTGGTTGCCGTGGCCGCCACCGGTAATGCCGCCGCCGTGGTTGAAGTGAACGCGGAGACGGATTTCGTTGGACGCAACGCGCAGTTCCAGCAGGCCGTGGCCCAGATCGCGCAGCTTGGCTTGGCTGGCAACGGTGAGGTCGAGGCACTGAAGGTTGCTGCCTATCCCGGTACCGGCCGCAATGTACAGGACGAACTGACCAATTTGATCGCCACCATTGGCGAGAATATGAGCCTGCGCCGCGTGCAGAAGCTGGCGGTCAAGGACGGCATCGTCGCGTCCTACATCCATAACGCTGTAGCGCCAAATGTCGGCAAGATTGGCGTGTTGGTCGCTCTGGAATCAACCGGCGACAAGACCAAGTTGGCTGAACTGGGTAAACAACTGGCCATGCATGTGGCGGCAGCCGGCCCGCAGGCACTGAGCATCGCCGATGTTGACCCGGCCAAGCTGGAGCGTGAAAAGGCCATTTTCGCTGAGAAGGCGGCCGCTTCCGGCAAGCCCGCCGAGATCATCGCCAAAATGGTGGATGGCAGCGTTCGGAAATACTACGAGGAAGTGGTGCTGCTGGAGCAGGTCTTCGTGGTGGACGGCGAAAACAAGGTGAGCAAGGTGGTGGAAAGCGCTGCCAAAATCGTCGGTGCACCAGTCAAGCTGGCGGCGTTCGCCCGTTTTCAGCTCGGCGAAGGTATCGAGAAAGAACAGTCCGACTTCGCAGCCGAAGTCGCCAAGATGGCGACCTGAGTTAAACGCTAGCAAATAAATCCGCCGTCATCATCACGCCATAAAGGCGTGGTGAGACGTGCGGGTCAAAAATGAAAAAGCTTTTCATTCTCCTTGTTTTTCTCGGCACGCTGCTTGCACTATATGCCAGCTGCGTGGAGCCGTTCCGGCTACGAACTGCGATGGTCGAGGTGGCGACACCCAAATGGCCTTATGCGCGACCGCTGCGTATCGCGCTACTCAGCGATATGCACATGATATGGCCGTGGATGACACCTTCGCATCTGCAAGATATCGTGCAGGCTACCAACGCGCTGCAGCCGGACGTGGTGCTGTTGCTGGGCGATTATGTTGGCACGCATCCGTTTGGCCGCCAATTGGATGCCGATGCCGCCTTGGCTCCGCTCAAGACTTTGCGGGCTGCGTGCGGCGTCTTCGCCGTGCTGGGCAATCATGATTGGCACCCGGCCGGCGACTGGCCGGCGGCCTTAGCACGCACCGGCTTTCCGGTGCTGCAAAATCAGGCGCTGCCAGTGGATTGCCAAGGCAACCGCTTTTGGGTCGCTGGATTAGAAGAATTATGGTGGCGGCATGCCGACATTAACCGAACGCTGACGGCGGTAACGGATGCGGCGCCAGTCATTCTGATGATGCATCATCCCGATTCGTTCCCGGACGTGCCGGAGCGCGTGGCGCTCAGCGTGGCGGGGCATACACATGGCGGGCAGATACAGCTGCCGTTCTACGGGCCAGTGGCAGCCGTCATTCCGTCGCGCTATGGCTTGCGCTACGTCTATGGCGCGGTGGTAGAATATGGTAAACATCTGGTGGTTACCAGCGGGCTGGGTATGACCGGAGTGCCTATGCGGTTGCTGGCGGTGCCGGAAATCATGCTGGTTACGCTGCGGCAGGCGGCGCCTTAGGTCGGACATCTTGCGGCGGTAAAGCAGTGGCAATGGCTGATATTCTGGCGTATAACGCGCCCCGAAGGTAGGACGGGCAGGGAGCGCAAGATGAGTGAGAACATAGCGGAAAAACGGCAGGAAAAGAGCATGGCAAACGCAACCCCTGTGGCGACCAATGACGAAATCAAATACCGCCGCGTGCTGCTGAAGCTTTCCGGCGAGGCGCTGATGGGCGACCGCGACTATGGCCTCGATTCGGTCATCGTGGATCGCGTCGCCACCGAGATCAAGGACGTGACCGCCATGGGGGTGCAGGTCTGTTTGGTCATCGGCGGCGGCAATATTTTCCGCGGCGTCAAAGGGGCGGCCGGCGGCATGGATCGTGCCACCGCTGACTATATGGGCATGTTGGCGACGGTGATGAACGCGCTCGCCATGCAGAACGCGCTCGAAAAAATGGGTGTGCCGACGCGGGTGCAATCCGCCATTCCCATGGCCACAGTGTGCGAGCCTTACATCCGCCGTCGTGCCCAGCGCCATATGGAGAAGGGGCGCGTCGTAATCTACGCAGCCGGTACCGGCAATCCGTTCTTCACGACTGACTCTGCCGCCGCGCTGCGTGCTTCGGAAATGAACTGCCACGCTCTACTTAAGGCGACAAAGGATGACTGCGTGTATA
>CAYOGS010000193.1:0-734 GCA_964403435.1 uncultured Rhodospirillales bacterium
GGCGAGACCCTGCATATTTTCAAATACCGTACGATTGATAGCGATAATCGTCTCGAAGTTCTTACGCTGTATTTCCATGATTGCGCTAACATCGAAACTCGGCAGCTTGAACTCAGACATGCCTATTGCCGCATCAACGAGTTTAGGAAACTCCGGCTTGAATGCGGTTCGGGTTGTGGTCTTGGCCATAATTTTTCTCCATCCTGTATTAATGTTGAAATCCAGACGCCCCGGGAGACAGCACCCTGCCCTTCTATGTGGCAGTGGTACTGTCCTGAAGCCAAACTAAGCTGCGTTCAGCAAGTTAACGATGTACAAGAGTCAGTCGCACATAAAAATGTTGTAATGCAGCCCATGCAATACAGTGCAACGTGAGAGGTGTACCCAACAATGCGCTCGCACATTACCAGAATTTGAATGTCAGGTTGATACCACCAAAACGATCTGGATGGCCAGACTGGCCATAAAATTCGCTGGTTCGCTGGGTGACGGAAAAGTCGAGACGGATATCGTCTGCCCAAAACAAGGACGCGCCGGCGATGAAATCGGCAACCAAGAACCGCTTCCGAACATGAGTGCTATCGGCAAAGCTGTTGCCGTCCAGAAAGATGTTTCTTGCGACCGCGCGCCCTTGCGTTCCGGCAAAAACATACCAGCCGAAACGGCCGTCCATTTGCTCGACATCAAACCAATCGGTACCGCCAATTTGGACTCCGCCGTCGTAGCCATTGTAA
>CAYOGS010000193.1:744-4419 GCA_964403435.1 uncultured Rhodospirillales bacterium
GTACCGGATAGGTTAGGCCTAATGCGCGCTGGGCCGTAATCTGCGGCAATATTTTGGCCGAACCGGATCATTGCGCTGCCTTGGCCATAAGTCAGAATATTACCGACGCTAGCACCAAGTTCTGGAATCACGTCGATGCCCAGGTTGCCATAGAGTGGTGCGTAATAGCGCCATTTCCTCTCATATGTAATGATTAAACCTGGTTCGTTCTTCAACTCATTCTTCCAGCCAAGCGCTGGCTTAACTCCGATGAATTGGTGAAAATCATTCTGCGTGACGCCGCCCAATGCCCAGCGCCCGATGACACCGGCCTGCACTTCGAAATTTTCCAGCGTGTGGTGGTCCGGTTCAACGTTCTCCTGCAACAGATTGACACCACCATAGAGCCATGCAGCATATGGACGATTGCGCGCCTGCAAGCCGGTACGCTGTGTGTCACGCGGGGTGTACATGTTTTGCCCGACGCGCAAACCATATTTCCGTTTGTGCTTATCCCGGCCAAACCAAGGCGCCATGCCGGAGAGTGCATCAAATGGCTTATTCCAGAATCCTGTCGCTGCAACCTGACCAGACAGATATGACAGCCTGGCGCCTTGCGTGTAATGCCGATCATCATTTGAAGCGTAATAGTCATTCTCGTTAATGATGGTGATCCGGCCGGAAGGGGTGGACGTGCCAACACCAGGCGCAGCTAGCTCACCGGCCTCTGCGCTCTTTGCCGGTGGCAAGCATCCCGCAGCCAAAGTTGCGGCGAAAATCGCACCAGCACGGTATAGTGGCATGTCATATCTTTCTCGGGTCAACGGTTACATTCGCGTCAGGCCAACCCAACCGCCGCAGCTGACGACCGCCGGACATGATTGCGTTGCGCCTGAACTTGCGCGAGCGGTTGCAAAGCTTCGCGGTTGGCGCATCAGAATGCGATAGGTACGGCTGCAGCACGAACAAGGAATGTATAAGCCGGAGCCAGCTGCACCCTTCTTTGAGCCAAGGCTATGCAATACCTTGATTTTATGTGTACTTCAGCCATTACGTCGCACTAGGCGGAATCTTTAGGGCTTGCCTTGATAAACATGCTACTATCAGACAGGTCAAATCATGGACAAGGTAGTTGAGCTATCGGCCGGCACTTGTTGTCCTGGCTTGCGAGTCCAATATTGACGCCGTGCCGTGCCTCATCAAAACACTGCTCACATCACAAATCGCCGGGGGGGGGGCACCATGAATACGAAAAAAAACACGATCCTCATTGTGGACTCTGACGCGCAATTGCAAAAACTAATGGCTATCGTTCTAGATAGTGACAATTTCAAGATTGTCACATGCGATGCAGGCAAGAACGCGGTGCGACAAGTTCATGTGAACAAGCCGGATCTGGTTCTGCTCAATCTCACCTTGCCGGATATGCATGGCAAGGATGTCATCACCGCGATCCGCGAATGGTCGCAAGTGCCAATTATCATCCTCACGGAGCGCGGTGGCGATGACGATGTCGTCATGGCTCTCAATCTCGGCGCGGACGATTATGTTGTCCGCCCGTTCAGCGCTGATGTCCTGGTAGCACGCGTTTATGCTGCCCTTCGTAAATCTGCTGTGGATGAAACAGGAGAGTCAGAAATAACCAACGGGCCACTGCGGATGGATCTCGTCCGCCATGAAGTCTACCTCAATGGCGACCTGCTGGGCTTTACGCCCAAAGAATATAATCTGCTGCGCTATTTTATTGTCAATCGCGGCAGGATGCTAACCCACAAGGAAATTCTCAAGCATGTTTGGGGCAAAGCCCACGGCGAGGATACGCAGTATCTGCGTGTTTTTGTCGGCCAGATTCGCGCCAAAATCGAAACAAATCCTTCAATTCCGACGCTGATCTATACCGAGCCGGGCATCGGCTACCGGATGGAAGTCGCTGAAGTGTTGGATCAGTTATCGCCAGTGCAAAACCGTGCTTTTGTTGGGGGCTAACGGACACGCAGACCTGAAATTGACCAGCGTGTCCGAGTAGAGAAGCCTGAGTTAGGTTTGTTAGTTACTTGCTTGCCCACTGTTTGAGCTCAGACATCCATTTTTCCAGCTGCTTGGAGGTATTATCCAGCAAGCTTGGGTCCTTCTTCACGATAATGACGTTTAAATCGCTCACTTCTTTACGCATGGCAACAATTCCGTCGCGACGCGCTTTATAGAGATCGTCTTTCTGCATTTCGTCCAAAGCATCTGCAGCGTGACTCAACGCGAAGCGCGCGCCATCATAGTTTTTAGCCAGGATGAAACTTTTGGCGATGCCGATATTATCGTGCGCTCTGCTTACCGGGTTGGATACTTTCTCTTCAACCTTGACCACCGCATCGGTAAGTTCGCCAAGTTTTTCCTGTGCATCAGCCAGCTTGCCGGAATTTATCGCGCTCTCCGCCGCGGCGAGATAGGTCTCAGCTTTATCATTCGTGAGATCCAAGGTAAGTAGCACAATTTCCGCGTCACTCACGGCCAAGCTGTCCTTAGCCCATAGAGGACCGTCAGTCACTTCCTTGACCTCCGTCCACCCAGCCACAATCGGGAAATAATTATATTTATGTACGGTATTAAACGCATAGTTCACGCGACCTGCCTCGACGTTCAGTATCGTGCGTTGCTCCGTCTTGGCATTCAAGATAATTGCCACCATATTACGCGCATGCCGAATATGCTGCATGGCAAGTTCACCATTCTTCATAGACAAGGCAACGCGGGCGTAATTGACATGCGCGACGAAGTTCTGCGCCGCCACCCGCGGATTATCGCGCGCCATCTGACTGTCAGACTCCTGCGCTGTGTTGATGGTTTTTGTGGTAATGTCATCTGCGGCATAAACTGCACCGGTAACGCCAAAACACATGGCGGTGTTAAGAAATGTAGCGAGTAGAATCTTCTGACGCTTCATGATTATTCTCCGTTCTGGGGTTAGTTACTGACGATTGAGGGATTTGTTCACGTCGTTACGCAGATTCTGCGCAGCGTCTTCGATTTTCTCGCCGGTTGTGCGGTCATTGAGCTGTTCGGCAGCCTTATCAAGGCCTTGCGGCAAGGCTTCGATGGCATTGTCAATTTTCGTCCCCATGCTGCGCTGATCCGGCATGCTCAGAATCATGTAACCTAGCCCAAGCAAAGCCACGAAAGCGACCGACGCTAATGCGAGCGCAGCGGATTGTTTTTGGGTGAAGCCTGCCATAGTTTTGTTCCTTCTCTGCATACCTTCTACGCGCGCCGGTTGTGCCTCGCGTATTATCAACCAGGCGAGCCGTGTTGACTGGCTCGCCTGGCTTGTTGACTAGCGCTTGCCACCTTCTGACGACCAGCGACTCTTGGCGCCCGCATCAGCTGCTGGCTGGCGCTCGGTACTTTTGTCTGCGACGGATGCACTCTTAACGGCAGGCTTGGCGTTCGGCGCAGCGGCCTTGCCATCCTGTGGATTCCTGCTCATGCAAATCTCCTGGTTTGGGTGGTGGAAGCACGCACACATTTTCGGTGCTTCGACATATCGAACCTAGCGAAACAGCTGTTTGATAACGATGCCGGAGAAAGAGAAATATGTAACGTCCTCATAAGGAATATGCTGGGTTGTACGCAAAAAAACGCCCGACAGAATTGCTCTGTCGGGCGCACAGCCTTCTATGAAATCTTAGGCCTGCTGTACAGGTT
>CAYOGS010000194.1:0-1007 GCA_964403435.1 uncultured Rhodospirillales bacterium
ATCGTCGTTTTTTCCTTGAATATCGGCCTACGGCCAGAAAGGTGACGTAAACCACTCTGCGATAGCGGCCTTTTGCTCGTCATCCAGAACCCCGGCAGCATTGATCATGTCAAACTGGTAATCGTTTCTCCCCAGCCAAACACCCGCCGCGAACCGACACATGCTCGCTTGGCCGTGGGATGCGGTAGCAAGGTAGCTATCGACCATGGATAGACTCAGTTCATGCCTTTCAAAGTCCCAAAGGAGAGAGAGGTATGGGGCATTCTTCGCCAGCCAGCTTTCAAAGCGATCTTGAGCTGGAGCACGAGAGAGGATGTTTCTCTCGTCCATTTCCCGCCGCACAGCGAGGGCGGCCTCTTTAGCCACAGGGCAGCCAGATAACACAGATTGCACCCAAGCCCAGTTTTCTCCCTGAGCAGGCTCCAAATTCTCCGACGCGAGACAGGCGGCGGCGCATGCAATGTCACTTCCACCAAGACCATCCATGGCGCAGCGGATCTCTTCTTTCAGCGCGTCCATATCCATCTCGCTGCCGCGCTGAAAATAGGAACTAATGACGGCACCAGGCGCCCAGGCTGCCGGCTCTTGCGCACGCACCTTTTGCAACAGCAGCGCGGCCACTTGCGCACCTGCCTCAGGACTTAACGGCTTCAACGATTGACGATGCGCTTCGGCTTCAACCCGCAATTGCCTTTTGCGCTGTTTGATATCGGTGTGCGTCTCGGTCATGGGCGCCAAACAGCATCAAAAAATAGGCTTCGAAATATCGAACAGAACCATCCGGTGGAAGAGCCGCTTGGCCGTTGGCTCACTTCCCTCGTGACCTGCAACATGCAGGTGGGCACCATGTGTCCGGAACCACGGCTCCGGTCAGGGACGGCTCCCGAGGTATCGTTATCGGCCGCGGGGAAAACAGAGCCTGGCGCACCGCGCAGCCCTTCCACCACCTGATTTAGGCACTCCGGACACAGAATGCAAGTGATGGCGCTGATTAACCACGGCAGTGT
>CAYOGS010000194.1:1017-4418 GCA_964403435.1 uncultured Rhodospirillales bacterium
ACCAGCCGCCATCGTCAAATGATCAAGCCGATCCTGCATGCGTGCGATAACCTTAAGGAGCATTTCTTCTTCATTCGCAGCAGTCATGGCCGGATGTGTCGGCGTCTGTCGGCGATTTTCGCGTAAATCCAACACTTCGTCCGCCAACATCATGCAGGTCAGCATAAATAGGCGCGTTTCCGTGGTGTTGCCGATGCTACCGGCCACATCGTGCATGCGCTGCTCGACATAATGTGCCAGCTCTTGCACCCGCCGCTCCTGACCTTCCGGGCAGGCCAGCTGATAATCGCGGCCATATAGGCTGATATTCACTTTGGGCATGGGCAAGGCTCCTTTCCCCTGAGGGCTGGCGGGTTAATCCCGCAACACATGCTCGACGCGGGCAATCGCCTGATCCAGCCGCGCTGCGACCTTCTGCGCCAGCGCTAGGGCATTAGCCTCCCGCGCGCGACTATGGCGCAACGCATCCTGCTGGCGCTGAACGTGATCGCGATACTGATCGTCCCGTACCAGGAGATTTTCTTCCAGTTCGGCAATCCGCTGGTCAAGCGCCGCAAGGGCACTAGGAAGTCGCTGCATTGTGGCCATCTCCGCCTCAATCCTTAATGATTCGTTACCTTAGCCATAGCGGTGGAGTCGCGTCAATCACGGTGCAACAATCCGATGCCGCGTTTGTGTTATCATGGCAACAGACAGACGAAGCATCATCCAGCCTCAGGGTGCTGAACCGCCAATATCCTTAAGCAGTTTGGTTCTTAACGCCGGATCATCCCAATTCAGGTCGCCTGCCACCCGCCAGACAACGTTGCCTTGTGGATTAAGTAAGATGGTCGTTGGAAGGCCCAGCACCTTCATCCGGATCATGTCATTCTTATCGTCCAGCAAATAGAGCGGCAGGCCGCTAAGTCCCAAACGGTGGTAAAAGGCCGCGACCTTGTCTGTTTTGCCTGCCTCCACGGAGACCGGAAGCACAGTGAATCGGTCGCTGCCTAGGAATTCCTGCAGCCGCTGCAACCCTGGCATCTCTTGCACGCATGGGGCGCACCAGCTTGCCCACAGATTGAGAAGTACATATTTGCCACTGAAATCGCTGAGCCGCGCGCTTTCATCATACGCATTACGGAGCTTAACATCTGGCAACTCAGCAGCCGCTGCCGGCCATGCCAGCAGCAGGAACACGACCATCAAACGCCACATGCCGCCTCCGTCCGAATGAGCTGCATCATAAACAAAATTCCGGCTGACACTAGGCCTGGCTATGCTTAGACTAAGCCCATGTCAAAAACTGCGACCTTTGCTCTTCTCTGCGTCCTCCTCGCCGCCTGCGGCGTTAAACCGCGCGTGGTTGATGCGCCGAATGGTGAGCCCAACCAATATCCCCGCACTTATCCCAATCCTGCCGATCCATGAGCCGCCATTTCACCTGGCATGATGGCCGGTTGCAGGCCGAAGCTGTGCCGGTCGCACGCATTGCCGCCGCCTGGGGCACTCCCTTTTACTGCTATAGCCGCGCTGCGCTGCAGGATAATTACCGCTCCTTCGCGCAAGCCTTAGCCGACCTAAATCCGCTCATCTGCTATGCCGTTAAGGCTAATGGCAATCTTTCGGTCATACGCACTCTGGCTGAAAGTGGCGCTGGTGCTGATGTGGTCTCGGTTGGCGAACTGCAACGCGCTTTGACCGCTGGCGTACCGGCCACGAAAATCATCTTCTCCGGCGTTGGCAAGACGCCGGTGGAAATCGCCGCCGCTGCGAGCGCGGGCATCTATCAATTCAATGCCGAAAGCGTGCCAGAGCTGGCAGCGCTGGATGCCGTTGGGCAGATGCTGCAGTGCCGCTTGTCCGTCGCGCTTCGGATCAACCCGGATGTTGACCCACGCACCCACGCAAAAATCTCCACGGGCCAGAAAGAAACCAAATTCGGCATCAATCTCTCTGAACTTCCCGACGCACTAGCAGCACTGCGCGCCGCGTCGCATCTGGATTTTTGTGGCATCGCGCTCCATATCGGCTCGCAGCTGACGGAGTTGGAGCCGTTCGATCAGGCCTTTGCCGTGAGCGCCGCGCTTATACGCGAGTTACGTGGACAAGGTCACGCGATCAATCGCGTTGATGTTGGCGGTGGTTTGGGTATTCGCTATGATGCCGAGGAGCCTCCCGACCCCACCGAATATGCCACTCTTGTGCGCAGGCATTTCGGCGGCCAGAACCTCCATATCGGCCTGGAACCTGGGCGGAGATTGGTGGGTGATGCTGGTATACTGGTCAGCCGTGTCATTTACGCCAAACATGGCGCGCACAAGAATTTCCTGATCATCGACGCAGCCATGAATGACCTCGTGCGGCCAGCAATGTATGATGCATGGCACGACATCGTGCCAGTCGATGAAAGGCCCATAGCTTCGTTCGCCGATGCAGGCGAAGCCGCACCGCATCTGAGCGCCTCATACGACATCGTTGGACCCATTTGCGAAACCAGCGATCTGTTGGGCGCTAACCGCCTATTGCCGGTGATGCAACCGGGTGATCTGGTTGCCATTCGCGCGGCCGGCGCCTACGGCGCCAGCATGTCCTCGACCTATAACGCCCGCACCTTGATTCCGGAATTCATGGTAGATGGGGACAGCTTCGCCCTTATCCGCCGACCCGTTGCCATTGAGGAACAATTGAGCTGGGATGTCTCACCTGTCTGGACGCGCTAAATAAGCCTCGGACTTTATTTACCGACAATCAAAAGGTCATTTTTTGTTTTGTTCCGGCGGCATTTCTGGCTTGGTCAGAATTGTCTTAGGCAATTGTTTGGTTAATTTATGCGAGATACATGCGTTCATTGAATGAATTCATACCTAAATTTTGTGTAATTAATTCGCCATGATAACCTGAGGTCATAAACTTTTGGAGATCAGTTCATGCGAAAAAATCTAGGCTCAGAAAGGCGCTACACATTAGGGAGCGGCAGAGTCTCGAGTGGTTTTTCAGGTTTTAGGGTTGGCAATACTGCAGAGTCATTGTTAAATGTTCATCATGCTGTTGAAGCATTCTCCCAGCCCAAAAAGACGAGTAGCAAGGCGAGTAAGCAAAAGCTTATCGTGACGGACGGCATGGTGACCGTGACGCCGGATGCATTCTATGAGCGATGGATTAGCCTCAAATCCCTAGCCACACGACATCAGGGTCTGATCGTTAACATCGAAGAGCCATTAAAGCCCAATGTATCCGCAAAGTTTGTTTTTGGCGCTGTAGACAAGGACACTGAGTGGTTTACGTCGCGAAAAGTTTTTTTGAACGGAATTGAGCGGGTTCTAGGTGCTTCGCCACGTGTGAATATTGAGGGACGGGGAGTGCTTACAGGAGATGGCAAATCTTCATTGCTGATTACGGACGAACGAGCTGATCCTCGC
>CAYOGS010000195.1:0-4410 GCA_964403435.1 uncultured Rhodospirillales bacterium
GAGCATAAGGGCGCGCGGCTTCCGCCTGATCTTGCGCCCGCCGCAGCTTGCTGGCCGCCACCATTTTCATAGCGGAAGTGATTTTACGCGTGGATTTAACGCTCGTGATGCGATTTTTAAGGTCTCTTAAGCTCGGCATGGCTCGTAATACATCCTCGTCATGTCGTCATATCCAGCATCGCCGGGATTGTCGCGCTGCCCCGAGGGCGAGTGTCTTTTCCTCGACCAAGCGCTTCAGGTCAAGCTAAATAATTTAGCCAGCAGCTCAACCGATACAGTGGAATGAACACAAAAAAGCGGCCGGCGTTCGCACGCCGACCGCAGGAGGTGGCGCCAGGGTGTAAAGCGCCAGGGAGGAAAGGTAAAAAACCGGTTCAAATACGGTCAATGACGCAGCCTGTTGTCGCGTTCCTCGGCCAAAAGCGCCGGTGTCGTGCCATCATCAAGCCCCTGCTGCATTTGGCGGATCATAACCCGTGCTTTAACAACGCAATCCAGCAGGCTTTCCAATTCGGAGAGAAATTCTTCATCTGTCAACATGTCTGGCTTCTGCATGGCCAACCTCGTCATCGGTGGTGATGACTAGGGCAGTGCAGAGTCTGTGCCAGGGTTTTATTCGTTATATATCAATATATTATGCAGAATTTGGCTCTTTGCAAAACGCAAATACAGGCTTTCGTTCGCATTTTGCAATGCATAGGCAGAGACATGAATAATCGTAATGGTGAAAAGGGGGTTAAAGAACTATCCGACTCTATCTTGTCGGTCGTCCTTCTCAGTGTCGAATGCCGTGAAGCCGTGCGACTGCATACCAGGCAACAGATCCAATTGTGCCAACACCATCGTGGAAAACAGCGCGCCGGCAGTGGTGCCGGTCTGGATGCTCTCCGGCACGTCCGAGGGCAACGTGAAAGCGCTGGCCGGCAGTTTGAGATCAGGCACAGCGGCTAGATTATGCCCAACGGCCGCCAACAGCTGCGGTTGCGCCGGAATAGTGTCGGGCAGATCGATGCCCTTCCCTTCCATTTTGATCGCGAACCGGTCATAGATTTGGCTGACCGTACGTGCCTTACCTTTTTCATCATAAAACACGCTGCGATTAGCTGCTGCCGCTTCTGGCAACAAACTGGCGGCCTTGACCTGCGGATTACTCGCTTTAGCTTCGAGAAATTCAGCAGCGCCACCGGCACCAAGAAAATGTGCCATGTAAAGTTCCGTGCGACCGATCGTGCCGCCGACGCGGTCGGCCAGATATTCCTTATTGTCGCTGGCAAACTCCGCCGCCATGGCGGCCGCCAATTCCGGGTTTTTCCGCAATGCCAGGATGTGGTGGCGCGTTGCACGGTCGCGCACGGCCAATGATCCGTCTGGCCGCGTCTCGATTTTACCAGCCAAATCGCCGATACCATAATGGCTGCCATTATCCCGCACCATTTGCAGCCAGGTTTGTTCAGTGAACTGATACAGGCCGGTGGCTGAGCTAGTTTTAGCCTTCACTTCGGTGCGAAACCCGCTTTCCTGCGCAGCCTTATTGACCAAATAGGCAAAATCTACCCCAGTTTTATCGCTGGCAGCTTTAATAGCCGTCAGTACGCGCGAGAGACTTTGTTGAGCAGTCGCTTGATTTTGCTCGATTTCCTGACTTATTCCAGTCAACGCAGTGATGGTCATGGCGAACCTCCTGCCCAACTACTGCAAACGGCGTGCCAAGATGATTGTTGTGAAAATACGGAGGAATTCAGCTTGCAGAGGGATAAGCCACTCGTACACAGGTCTTGCCCTGGCTGACATCCAGCACCACACTCACGTGGTTGCTGAGGCCAACCGGCCATTCCGCATCCGGAACTTTAGCCTGTTTTGGCGCAAAGCGCGACCGCTGCACGGCGTTGTTGTCATTGGCGATGCCTTGCTGCTCCAGTCGGACGGCCAGTGCACAACCGGCCAACCCGCCTGCCACGATTGCCCGTTGATATTGCTGGTTATATTGCTGCATCATGCCGCCCTCTGCCACCCACAACCACTAGGATGGTAAAACAGATATTAACACAACGCGGCGAAAATATAAACAGAATATGAATTGCACTTGCATTGCGGCACCGTAATGCTTAAAAAGCGCGCCTGATTGTGTCGCAGGATTTTTGCCCATGAAACAAGCTATTCACCCAGACTACCACGAAATCACAGTCGTGATGACAGACGGCGTCGAATTTAAGACCCGTACGACCTGGGGTAAGGCCGGGGATACCATGCGCCTTGATATTGACCCCAAGACCCATCCGGCGTGGACCGGGCAGCAACGCCTGCTCAATCAAGGTGGCCAGTTGGCGAAATTCAACAAGCGCTTCGCGGGTATCAAAGCCGTGGCAGCAAGCGATGACACGACTGCCCCAGTTACGGCGCCTGTAGCAGCTAATGCAGAGCCGAAAATCAAACTGACAACCGGGCCGACCAAGAAGAAAAAATAAGCCGGCTATCGAGGCAAATTAAAACGGGGCGCCAAGCTTGGCGCCCCGTTTTTATTATTTGATTGTATCGGCGACAATTCAGTGTGTCGGAAATACGGGCCCGCCCTCGCCTTCTTCCATACGGTTCCGCACCATAGCGTCCAGCCTCTGCACCCTCATATAAAGGAAGTAGCTGCGCTCCAGCAGGCTACGAAGACCTTGCGGAATCTCATCCAGCTCCGGCCCTGCAGGGTCAAGACATTCTGCACCACCCGCCAACGCAAATTGCGGTGATAAGAACTGCTCCTGCGTAATTTCGTCGGAAAGATAGGCTTTCATCGCCAACATCCAGGTCATCACTTGAATGAGCCGTGCTGAAACGCGTGTGTGGTGATAGCCTGCATGCAAGCAGCCATGCAAATCGAGTGCGCGCCGATCCGCCTGCTCATGAAACGCGATATAGTTGCGCGCCTCCACAGTCAGGGCGATGCCTTCGGCGAAAGTTTTGTCCACGAGATTGTCCGGCCTGGTCATCATATCCCCGGTAAAAAAGCCGCGCGCTTTGTTCTGTTTTTTTCGTTGGCTCAGGATTGGCAGAAAAAACTTAAAATATCATGTAATCCGGCTTGCATGCGAGGCGCCCGACCGCTAATTTCGCGACATTGAACGGCGAATACATTGACGATTATTAACCAAAATAGCATTGACCATAGCAGATTGGGGCGTCGCCAAGCGGTAAGGCAGCGGGTTTTGGTCCCGCCATTCGAGGGTTCGAATCCTTCCGCCCCAACCAAGCCAATGCGCCAATAGGCGACAGTTTTTGTGCATACACTGATTGGCCACGACCGCCTGTGACTTAACAGCAGTCGTGTCCGGTAAAATACTGGTGAATTTTTTATGAATATAGGTGGCGCCTGAATGAGCCGAAACACATGACAAACACCATACAAGCCGCCTCAGCCAAAGAGGACACGGGCCTGGCCTGTTTGGTCATGCTGCTGCGTTTTCACGGCATCGCCATAGAGCCGCAACAACTCGTACATCAGATTGGCAAAAATCCCGGTATCGCGGAGATGCTTCGGGTCGCGAAGACCATGCAGCTCAAGACGCGCTGCGTTAGCACCACATGGGACAAACTGCCGCACGGCGCCTTACCGGCCATCGCGCAAAAAACCGATGGCAGTTTTTTTATCCTGGCGAAATGCGTGGCAGAGCAAGTCTTGGTGCATCAAGCTCCGCATGGTAGGCCGCAGACCATCACATCCACAGAATTTAATGAACTATGGAACGGCAAGCTGGTGCTGATGACACGCCGCGCCACCCTAGGCGATTTGTCACGACGCTTCGACATCGCTTGGTTCCTCCAGGCGCTGTATAAATACCGCCGCTTGCTCGGCGAAGTGTTGGTGGCTTCATTCTTTCTACAACTCTTCGCCCTAGTCTCACCGCTGTTTTTCCAAGTCGTGATTGATAAAGTACTCGTACATCGCGGTTTGACGACTCTGGACGTGATTATCATCGGTATGGTGGTGGTGGCGTTGTTTGAAAGCTTGCTGACCGCGATGCGCTCTTACGTCTTCACGCACACCACCAGCCGAATTGATGTGGAATTAGGCGCACGGCTATTCCGCCATCTCATTGCTCTACCGATTGCTTATTTTGAGGCTCGTCGCGCCGGCGACAGCGTTGCGCGCGTGCGTGAGTTAGAGAATATCCGCAATTTTCTGACCGGATCGGCGCTCACACTGGTGATTGATCTGTTTTTTACCCTCATCTTCCTCACCGTTATGTTCTGGTATTCTGTGCCGCTCACGCTGGTTGTCGTGCTGTCTCTACCTGTCTATTTCGTTATCTCCATGCTTGCCACGCCGATGTTTCAACGCCAGTTAGCAGAAAAATTCAACCGTGGTGCAGAGAACCAGTCATTCCTGGTTGAAAGCGTCACAGGCATTGAAACGCTGAAAGC
>CAYOGS010000196.1:0-4399 GCA_964403435.1 uncultured Rhodospirillales bacterium
AGGCAGCGCACCGGCACGTAGGAGCAGTGACAGATCCTTGGTTTCCTGCGTTGTTAAGCTACCCGTTATGATGCCACTACCACCAAAAATAGTTTCTTTAATCTTCGGAAAGCTGATGACCTTATTATCCAGAACAATGGCAAAAAAACGACCAACATTCGTCTTGGTAGCATTGCCGAATTTACGGCCGCCGGTTGAATCGAAGCGGAAGGAAACCGCAGGACGATTCATTTGGTCAAACGAAGCCTGGGCGTCCACCAAAGTCTCCCCGGAGACCATAATGCGTTTCTGCACGACGACGAAAGGCATACGATCGTCCATGGTCGGCAGCCTTTCCGTCCCTGGCGGTAGGTTCGCATCCGGCATAGCGCTCATCATCGCCGTGCCCTGATCGTCCACCATACGGAATGTCAATTTGGCCGTGGTCCCGATGAGTTGCTTCACGCGCTGCGGATCGTCCATGCCCGGCAGTTGCACGAGAATGCGGTTCTCACCTTGCCGCTGAATGGATGGCTCGCGCGTCCCGGTTTCATCCACCCGGCGACGAACAATCTCCATGGATTGATCCAGCGCCAGCGCCTTGCGCTCCTTGCGGGCTTCTTCCGTCAAGAGCAGTGAGATTTCCTGCCCTTCCGTGGATTGGCGGATGCTCCGGTCGAAGGCCAACGCTTCCTGCGCTGCCTCAACTTGCGCTGGATTGTTGATTCGAACGAAGACACCGCCGCCACGCAGCGATAAATCGGTGAACTCAATCTTCGCCTTCCGCAGCGTGCTACGTGTTTCATCAGATAAACTGGCCAGATATTCATTGATCACGGTGTCTAGCTCTACTTCGAGCATCAGATGCACACCACCACGCAAATCCAGCCCCAGATTGACCATTTCATATGGGATATACCCCTTGAAGGTCGTTTGTAGCCAGTTGCGACCGGCGGGGGACAACATGTTCGGCAATGCATAGACCAGCGACAGGAAACAGAGCGCCAATACGAGCAGGATTTTTGAGCGTGAAAGGTTGATCATTCAGAACAATCCGGCCGGTTATGGTTATTGATACAGGATAACATCAATGTAGACTCTGCTTTAGCGTGTTCGAAACATTTTTGCTGTGTTGTCTCAGTGTTATTGTTAACAAACGTGATGCAAGTACCGCCGCGGAAATCCAACCCAGATGAAGCGATAATAACCGAATTGACTGAATTCGCTGCATCGCTTGATACACAGGCTGAAAGCAGAGAGCCGATCAACAATACTATAATCACTTGAGGATATCTGAGACCACCCATCAAGACAGATGCCTGGCTTGATGGGTGTCGAACCAACTGAAATCACGCCGATTTAATCTTTTCCGGCTCGTTGCTATTAGCCACAGCATCGCCTTTTCCAATCACTCCGGTGATGCTGGCGCGCTGAATACGAACCCGCACATTATCGGCGATTTCCACGACCAGCACTTCATCACCCTCCATTTTAATGACGGTGGCATGCACACCTCCGCCAGTGATGATGCGGTCGCCGCGCCGGATATCTTTAATCACGCGCTGATGTTCCTCGAAGCGCTTCTGCTGGGGACGGATCAACAAAAAATACATCAGCGCCAATATGGCGATCAGCGGCGCGAACTGCATATAAGTATCCATGGCGGAACTCTGCGGCGGCACAGCACTTGCCGCCGCATAAGCGGGGCTGATAAAGTCAAAAGACATGTCAAACCTTGCAAAAATTGAGTCTGGCCGAACTATAATGCGCGTTAGCGCGGGCGAAAAGCCTTTTCACACCGCCAAAGGCTTTCAGGCCAGCTGAGCCTTGAGCATCCACAAGGTCTTATCATGCGCCGCAATGCGGCCGATGAGAAGGTCATCGGTCACCACATCGTCGGCAGTATTGGCCATTTTGCGGGCAGCAGCGAGCCCTGCTACGGTCAGCTCGTGCGCCGTCGTCAGGTCGGCAAGCATTGCGGCGGCAGACAGCACCTTGCCACCGGTATCCTTAACTTCGGCCAGTTGCAGCAGCTGCGTCATGCCGGCAGGCGCTAGCGCCCCTAGGGCGCGGATACGCTCGGCAATTTCATCTGCCGCTGCGATAAGGGCAGTATATTCCCGGTCAAAAAAGTCGTGCAGCTGAGGGAAATCGGTTCCGGTCACGTTCCAGTGATAGCCGTGGGTCTTGACCGCCAAAACATAAGTATCCGCCAGCACGGTGCCGAGAGCGGCAATCAACTCTTTATGGTTACTATTTCTTTTGGTCATAGCTTTTCCTAACATTTGCAAGTGATAACAACAACCTAGCACGACCAGCATCAATTGCCAGCTCAAGGGATTATACATTTTGCTTGCAAGAAGTGTGACGTTATAGTGCCGCGACGATACATTTTTTAACGTAGGTTCATATGACTGCTTCGGCTGCGCGGCAATTAGGTACCGCACTCGTTCTCACAGTTGCTGCTGCCTTTCCGGTTGCTGCACAGCAAATGACGATCAAATCCGAAACTCAGGGCGGTGGCGCAGGTCTGTCGTTGCGCGCTGAAACCGGCAAGCAGTTAAGCGGCACGATGAGTGTGAATTGCGATTCGGCCTTCGTATCTTTTTATCGCGCCGGTTCGCCAACCGCCATCAAGGTTCAGGGCGACAAAGCACATGAGGTTACACTTGAGAGTGCCGGCCCCATCGTTGAGCAGACACCGATCCAAATGCCGGCTGATCTCAACCCGGCTAATCTATGTCAAGCCGGGCGACCGGATATAGCCAAATCGCGACAGGTTTTCTCTGATCGCCTGACGAAATAATTAGCCGCGCCCGCGATATGGCGCGACGCCTTGATCAGGCAACCATACGCCCTTCGGCAATCGCCCGTGCTGCCAGAATACGTCAATTGGCATTCCACCACGCGGATACCAGTAACCGCCGATCCTTAACCAGCGTGGCTTGAGCAGCTTGACGAGGCGCTTGCCGATGGCGACAGTGCAGTCCTCATGGAATGCGCCGTGGTTGCGAAAAGACGCCAGATAAAGTTTCAAGGATTTACTTTCCACCAACCAAAGCGCCGGCACATAATCAAGCACCAGATGCGCGAAATCCGGCTGTCCCGTAACGGGACAGATTGAGGTGAATTCTGGCGCCGTGAAGCGCGTGACGTAGTCCGTACCAGGGTGCGGGTTCGGCACCTGTTCTAACTGCGCGAGATCTGGGTTAGCTGCCACTTTCACGGCTTGCCCAAGAAGTTTTAATTGCTCTTTGCGCTGGGGCTTTCGTGAAATCACCATATACACCATCCGTTAAGTTGAATTTTGACCAAAGTCTGAACGCGGCGTATGGCTCTGTCCATGAAAATTATACCTGAAATCGCCATCATCGGAGCCGGTCCGGCAGGTTTGTTTGCGGCCGAACAGCTGGCTGCGGCAGGGCATAGGGTAACGGTTTATGACCGGATGCCGAGCGTTGCGCGGAAATTTCTGCTCGCGGGCCGCGGTGGGCTAAACTTGACGCACAGCGAGCTGCTGGAAACGCTCATTTCGCGCTATGGCGCCGCCGCGTTATGGTTGGAGCCTGCCATCCATTCATTCCCGCCCTCTGCACTGCGCGACTGGTGTGAAAGGCTGGGGCAACCCACTTTTGTGGGCAGCAGTGGCCGAGTGTTTCCACAGGCGATGAAAGCCTCTCCGCTGCTGCGTGCCTGGTTGCAACGGCTGAACAAACTGGGCGTACGCTTTGCCATGCGCCATAGCTGGCAGGGATGGCGCGGACAGGCGTTGCACTTTATCACCGACGGCAAAGACGTGCTGGTGCAGCCCACTGCCACACTGCTGGCGCTCGGCGGCGGTAGCTGGCCGCGAATGGGTTCTGATGGTGGTTGGACGCAATATCTCACGGAGAAAAATATCGCCGTGGCGCCTCTGCGGCCGTCCAATTGCGGTTTTATCGTGCCATGGTCGGATTATTTCGCGGAGCGCTTTGCCGGCCAGCCGCTAAAACCAGTGGCTGCCAATACCGATTGCGGCATGAGGCAAGGCGAAATCATCATCACCCGGCAAGGCCTGGAAGGCGGCCTGATTTACGCGATGTCTGCCCAATTGCGGGATCGCATTACGCAAGCGGGTCACGCGCTACTGACACTCGACTTGCGCCCCACTATGAGCCACCAACAAATAATACAAAAATTGGCAACGGCGCGCTCCGGCGAATCGCTGAGTGGAAAGTTGCGCCGTGCCGGATTTCCGCCTCTGGCCGCCGCCCTGTTGCGCGAATGTCTTCCAGCTGAAAAATTCCAGTCACCAAATCACGCCGAGCTAGCAGTCTGGCTGAAGGCCTTACCTGTTCGCCTGTCTGGTCCAGCGCCTCTGACACGTGCTATCTCGAGTGCTGGTGGCATTAAGAGACAGGAATTCAACGAAGATTATATG
>CAYOGS010000197.1:0-4378 GCA_964403435.1 uncultured Rhodospirillales bacterium
GTACATAAGAAACCCTTGCAGGGGCGGATACGGGCCGATGTAATATATCTCGGCGCCGTTTCGCAGAAAGTTCTGAATGATCGGCACGCGGCGCAGATCGATTGTCGTATCGGTGGCACTGCTATTGGCGGTACCTTGCGCCGGAACCGACTGTATAGCATCTCCAGCTTTAAGCGTCTTGTCAGCAGCCACAGGGGCAGACATTTGCGGAACTGGTGCAGTTTCTGCTCCAATGCAGATGGGACAAACACCTATAACCAGAAAGAGTACCGCCCAACAAACCAACCAGTTCTTCATTTCACAACCCCTGCTCCGTTATCAGCAATTTTTAAGGACGAAGATGATTGACGCCAGGTCTCACTGAGCTGCGTCACCACTAAGCCTTTCTTCTGCATGATGGAAATAACCTTGTTGGCGTACTCAAATCCTCGCCAGGGCGTCGCAGAGTGGTAGCGGGCAATACCACTATAGAGTCCCGATGTCTTGTCAATTTGTTGACGCAAAATCCACGCCGCGACATAGACATTCACACAGCCATTGTCGCGCACCCATTGTTGGGCTGTCGATTGATCTACCTTCCACAAGCTGGCCAGCTGCGGTAACCAGATTGTATTCACCTGCATTGGCCCAAGGTCATAGGAACCATTGCTATTTCGAACTTGCTGACCAACACGACCACCTTCGACGTGCATGATTCCAATCATCACGGCAGGTGGCACTTTATATGTTTGAGAAGCAAGTAGCAAACAGGCACCGATAATTTTTGCCGTCGCTACCATTGTCAGTTCCAACCTTCTTCGTCCAGCTTCGCTGCTGGCGGAACTTCAAGATACGCGCCAAGTGTAGCCAACAGCGCCATGCGTTGATTATATTCTTGCCAGACCTGCGTCATCGGCACCACGTTGCCGTGTTTGGCAAAGTATGCTGCCCGCTCATCAGGGTTCATATACAGTAGACGGTCAGCCTCAGCATAATGGCTATCCGCATAAATCTGACCAGCTGACTTCAAGACCACCCAACACAACAAACGCCATTGCTCTGGAGTGCTGCCCACTGGAGCAAGGGAACGGGTAATCTGATCTGCGGTCTTCATCAACCGCTCCGCCACTTCAGCGAGCAAGCCATGTTCGGCGCGGCCAAAAGAGTATTGCGCAACGGCACCGACGACCGGCACCAGCGCTTCCAACATTTTTGCCCTAAAGGTCGCGATCTGGTTGGGTACAGACTCGACACCACCTGTGGTTAGATTTTTAAATTTCTCAGGTAAGGCATTAACGACGTCAAGAATGGGGGCCGCCGTCTCTGCGTCAAGCGGTTGTCCCGTGGCTTTGTAATTGGCAGCGACGAGTTGGCATGCCGCGCTGACGGCGCCCCAACGTAAAGCCGTGGAGCCACCGTCGCTCTCCATCACATCTGCGATTTGCCGTGCAAGACTCGCTGCACTTTCAATAAGCAGAGGAAAAGCCTCCAGGTTAATTCGGCGCGTAACACCGCCGGCTCCTTGTTCTTGCGGTGCCGCTTCCAACAAAGCAGTGAGCAGCGGCCCGCCAACGTAGCGCAGCGCAACTGCCAGAGCCCTCATACGTTGATCTGGATCAGCATCGTCAATAGATTGAGTCAACGGCACGGTCATAGATTCGTCCACATCCGAATAAACAGGTGCCTAATGTCTCACGCCTATGCAGGATTTGGTCAAGCAAATAAGTCCGATGGCCGCCACGGAAACGACACTAGCCACAGAAACCGATAAGAGTTGGTTAATTCTTGTAGCCCATGGCGCAATTCAGAACTATTCCTTAATCATATCTACCAGCTTTTTCTGAACAGACCAGGGCTTCCGAAGATCGGCAAAACTAGCCTTTTGGACCATGCCGTCAGCTTCTGTTCTTGTCGGCGAATGAACACTAGAACTAAACTGGCCTTCAAGACGCGAAACACCGCTCACCATATTGCTAAAGAGTGAACGATAAATATCTTCCGTCTCCTTATAATATAACTTCAACTGCTCACACCTGAGAATATTTTGCGTCCTTTGATCATCCGTACCAGAATCAGCGTACATGGATTTACTGGTTTGCATGCTGCTACAAAAAGCTTCGCTACGGCCATATGACAGCATCGCTGCACTCATATAGTCCGTCCCGCCTTCACGAAATTCCTGCGGGTTCACACCGGAGCGTATTAAAATCTCACCGACGCGCGGATTATTATTGACCAGTTCCGTCATATCGTTGAAGCCGGCGCCAACCATAGCTGCCGCATCAGGGGCGGTACGCCGAGCCAGTTCAGAACGGCATGCATAAACCAAGGCATCCAGCTTGGCGATCGCTGACATATTCGTCAAGGCCGTCGACATATTCCGGGAGTCGAGCGCTTCATCGCCATAAACGCCAAGCGGCTTCAAAGCCGTCAGGGCAATATTTTCACAAAAACGCACAGCAGAAACATAGGCTCTTTGTTTTGGAGTTAGAGTCCCCCAAACAGCTTGAGGGCCGCCAAGCGCAGCACTCTCGGGATTGTTCAGCACATCCATCTGTGCATTAGAAGGTGGAATTAGCACACGACTGTCCAAAATAGTGGACGGCCGCAAAAAGGCATGCGCAAAGTCAGGCGCACCATCGCCATCAACGTCCGTTGTATCTTCAAAACATTGGCTTGTCGGCAAACTATTCGCGTTGACCGCGTTCCACCATCCTTCACCCAAGTCGTTGCGCCGCAACTGCCCATTCTTGCAGTTACGTTGCAGTGAGGCCACCAAAGTTCTATCCGGCGTAAAACTACGGTTAAAAAACAAATTGATCACACCATCTTGCAAGTTGAACGCCACCGCTTGCTGAAATTTCTGTGTGATCGCCCGCGACACATTATCCATCGTATGCATGCGACAATTTAGGCTTTGGTTATTTGTCACCATCTCCATATTGGCGCGACGCTGTTCGACGACCGACTCACCAGCATTTTCCATTGCCGCTTCACTTTTTTCTGCATCAAATGTTGCTGCAGAATTGCCCTGTTTGTTGGCGGCCGTACCACCACCATGCAGACCAAGAGCTGTAACGATGGCCTGATTCATAAGTGTCAAAGCCGTCGTAACTGCTGTGTTCTGTGCAGTCACAAAAGGCATCGCCGTACAAGGCGGGCAGACCGCCGCAGCGGGCAGTGAAACGAGAGTGCCGCTCCCGACTAGGAACGCCGCACCGGCAAGCAGGGAACTACGCTCCAGCTGCCAACGGAATAGCACTTTCAGCATATTGCCTCCAACTCTGGTTGCCGCCAACAACGCATCACGGCCTCGATGACTCTTCTCGTTTGTCAAGCTCGGCCTTGCGTGCCGGCGCATCCATAGCGTTCATTGTATGCAGCATCTCTTCAAGCCGCATCGGTTGGCTATCAAAACCTGGAATCTCAAGAGAAGCATCCCGTAACAATGGGGACGCCCCGCCACCAGGAACGCCGTTCGTTCTCGTCGGCGTAGCAGCCCCGCCGCTGAATCCGGGGGTCTGATCAATAGCCGCGACGGCCTCAATAAACGCCTTACGCCGCGCCGCTTCGTTCTTTTCCCACAAGGTAGCCAAAGTGGTACACTGTAACATACTGCCAGTGCGTCCAGCATCTGTGCCAGAATCGGCATAGCCAGCGCATTTAATACTCATACCGTAATCACGTGGATAGCGATCAATGATATACTGACTAACCCAAGCCTTAGGACCAGCAGCGCCTGGTATAGGATTGTTTGCGGTAAAGTTCGCAGGCGAAGAATAAGCATACAGCTCTCTCGGGTCACCGCCGCGCATATTAACGAGGAAATTGATTATCTTATCCCGATTATCAATCAACGCTTGCCGCGCCGGCCCCGGCGGGAAGGTAGGATCATCAGGATCCAGCGCAGTCCTGCGCCCCAATTCTTGCTGGCACATTACGGAAACACTAGCCAAAGACCCCGCTGCCCCCATATTACGCACAATCGTCGCCGTATTGCTAACCGTCAAGGCCGCATCATTACGCAAATTCTGAGGCTCTATCCGACTGAGCACCAGATTTTCGCAATATCGCACCGCGCCAACAAATTTCTTCTGTTTGTCGTTGAGCCCGTTCCATATCGCCGCCATCTGGGGTGGCGTACAAAGCTGTGGGTTATTAAGGGCGTCCATACGCGTTGTTCCCGGGGGGCCGCAAGGAGCATTACCCGTCACGGGAATCAAAACCGGGCTATCAAGAATCGTCGATATCTTCAAGAAGTCATGTACTGACGTTGGATCGTCAATACAGGCATTCGCTGCCCACCAATTGGGACCGAAATCACTCGGCCTCAACTGACCGTTTTGGCACAAACGATAGAGCTGCGCTGCGGCAATACGGTCACGAGTCAGATTCGCGT
>CAYOGS010000198.1:0-4348 GCA_964403435.1 uncultured Rhodospirillales bacterium
GCTAGGTGCATAATGGCTGCTCAATTGGCCAGGCGCCGTGGGCGCTGCACCCGCCGCCAGCTCAACAGGAGTCAACGCGATGCTTATACACGCCTCAATCTGCTCCTGGCTCACACCGCCTTGACGCAACAGCAGCGGAGCGGCGCCTGTCATGTCCAGGATGGTGGATTCCACGCCCACACTGGTTTTGCCGCCGGCCAGAATCAGCGGCACGGCGTCGCCCAGGCTAGCGCGCACATGCAGCGGCGTGGTGGGACTCAAACGGCCAGAACGGTTGGCGCTTGGAGCGGCGATGGGATGATCCACTGCCTGCAAGAGCGCCTGCGCCACTGGATGATCTGGCACACGCACCGCGAGGCTGGGCAAGCCGGCGCGTGCGAGCAATGAAACCGGGCAGCCGGGTGCCGCTGGCAGCACCAAGGTCAACGCACCAGGCCAGAAGCGCCGCGCCAGCAGACGTGCATCATCGTTCCAGATCACCATTCCGCTGAGTTTTTCTGCCGCAGCGACATGGATGATCAGTGGGTTGAATTGCGGTCGCCCCTTGATGGCATAGATCTGCGCCACGGCCTGATCCTGCGTCGCGTCCGCGCCTAGCCCGTAGACCGTTTCGGTGGGGAACGCCACGCAGTGCCCTTCACGCAGCAAGGCGGCGGCCCGGGCGATACCGGCGCTGTCGGCGGGCACGATGCTCATAAGGAACTGAGCGCCGCTTGCACGGCGGCCACATGGCCGGGCACGCTTACCTTACGCCATGCGGCGCGGATAATGCCTTTTGTGTCAACCAGAAACGTCGCGCGTTCGATGCCCATATATTTGCGGCCATACATGCTCTTTTCCACCCAGACGCCGAAGGCGGCCAGCACTGTACCTTCTGTGTCGCTGGCCAACGGAAAAGACAAGTCATATTTAGCGGCGAACTTGGCGTGACTGGCCACACTGTCTTTGGAGATACCGATGACGGTCGCTCCAAGTTTATTGAAAGCGGGTAGCGCATCGCGGAAGCCGCAGGCTTCAGCGGTGCATCCGGACGTATCGTCCTTAGGGTAAAAATACAGCACATAAGGTTTGCCAAGCAGCGCTTTGCTACTCACGCTGCCGCCATCGCCGGTCGATAAGGTGAATGCCGGTACCTTCTTGCTCAACATAGGATCGATTGCCGACGGCACATTTTTGGTATTTACGGCTGGTTTTTTGGTGGGTAAGGCGGGCGACATGTTTAGCTCCTGGGTGTCAAGCGAAAAGCATATAATGCCATGACAAATCGCCGCTTGCCTGGCAAGTATTTTGCGGCAAAATACGCAGGTAAAGCAGAGAGTTATGCGAATTGTTGAAACGAACCCGCCGTCACCTGTGGCACCTGGCCGTCTTGCTGGGGAAATTGTGTGCCACCTGCGTGGCGCTAGTCTTCGTGGCGTTCACGCTGCTGATCTGGCGTGCCAATCAGGGGCCGATAGTCATTGATAGTCTCGCGCCGCAGCTGGCGCAGCTATTGAGCAATCCTGATACTGGTATTCATACCGTGGTGGATCACGCCCAGTTGGCCTGGGATCGGGGTGAGCAGGCTCTGCGCCTGCAAACCAGCGGCGTGCGTGTCTTTGACCGAAATGGTCACCGCCTGGCGCACTTGCCACGCCTGGATTTGGGGCTGAATTTCCTGGCGTCCTTGCGTGGCCAGCTAGCACCATTTGAGATTCATGCCAGCGACATCACGATGCGCCTTACACGTTTGGCTGATGGCGGGATGCTGTTCGGCGATATGGCGCTAGAAGGCGCGCCGGACACGGCGCCGTTGACCCATGCGGATATCACCAAGTTGGTACAAGAATCCTTGCAACTGCGTCCGGCCTGGTTTGGTCTGGGGCGCATTGGTGCCGTGCGGCTGGCACGAGTGCATATTGTTATCGCCGATGGACGCAGTCGAACAGATTGGGGCACCATAACTATTCCGTGGTTAGAGCTTGTGCGCCGGCTAGCGGATTTGCGTTTGACCGGCACGCTCGCCGCGCAATTGGGCGGTGCCGCGCCGGCGACTATGCAACTTTTCGCGCTCCATAATCACCGGCGCGGCGACTTGCTTATCAAGGCCGATCTTTCCGCCTTCAACCCGCAACCATGGCTCGAGGCATTCAACCTGAACACCTACGGCAGCATAACAGCACGACTTGACGGTTCGGTCAGTGCTCTGCTGGACGAAAGCGTGATGCTACAAGACCTGTCACTCAAATTGCACAGCAAAAGCGGGCAACTCATCGTGCCACAACTTTGGCCGCAACCGCAGTCATTCACAGCACTTGCGCTGCAGGCGCAGTTGGAGCCGACGCGGCGAAAGCTAACGGTAACGGAAGCAGGCTTGAATCTGGACGGCGTCAAATTGGCCGTAAAAGGCGATATCGCTCAGAGAGCTGAGAACCCTGACGAACTCTCCCTGCGGGCGGAAGCGAACATAAAAGATTGGCCCTTGGATAAAATGGCAGCCCTTTGGCCGGAGAGAGTTGCACCCAATCCACGTACCTGGATCGTTGCGCATATGAGCAATGGTGTCATTCGGTCGGCTACCACCAAGCTGCTGGCGCAGATTGATGGACGCAATCTGACCACCCTGAACAACATAACCTTGAATAGCACGCTGAATTTTGAAAACGCGACAGTGCAATATCTTGATGGCATGCCGCCAGCGAGCGGTATCAACGGCGAAGCGACAGCCGACCAGGACAGTGTGCGCCTTACATCGCGAGGCGGCAAGGCAGGTGGCGTCACGCTTGGCGACAGCATCATCACAATAGCTGGCTTGTCGGCCGAAGATCAGACGATTGATATTCGCCTTTCATCGCAAAGCAAGATCAGCGAGGTCATGCGGCTACTGGATCATCCGCCGCTCAATTATGCCGGCAAGCTGGGGCTGAAGCCGGAGACTTTCGGCGGTACGGCGGATATGGAAATGCAGCTAGCTTTTCCATTGCTGAAGGACTTGCCGCTGACTGCCATGCATATCGCCGGCAAGGCGAGGCTACGGGACATGGCCAATGACCGGCTGGTGAAAGGCCTCGCCATCACCAGCGGCGACATGGACCTGACTGTTGATGCTCAAAAACTTAACCTTGCAGGGTCAGCGGAATTTAACAACGTTCGCCTGCAGGCCGAGTATCAGCAGCATTTCAGTCTTCAACCTGGAGCGTTGGTGCCCTCAAGCAAAGCTAGCCTGCGCGGCAATGTGACGGCCGAGCAGATGGGTAAGCTGGGTTTGCCAGTGCCGAATGATAACCTGACCGGCGCTGTGCCATTGACGCTAGATTATGATCAGTCTTTCGCCGGTGGGGCGACTCTGACTCTACAGGCTGATCTCACACCCGTGCAGTTGCGTGTGCCACGACTGGGTTGGGAGAAGCCGGAGCACCAGGCAGCTTCAGGGCGTATCAAGCTGCAGTTGGATAAAGACGCGGCGAGCCTCAAGGAATTCGCCTTCACCGGTGAGGGGCTGAATGTGCGGTTGCAGGGACAATTGGGAACAGACTTGCAACCGCGTTTACTAACTTGCAAACCTTGCAAAATCGGCCGCAGCGATTTCACGGCACAGCTTGCCTTTCAGGCCGGGCGGTTGCGTGATGTGGCATTGAGTGGAGCGGTGCTGGACTGGCGTAGTCTGCCGGAAGCGAAGTCGCCGCAAAAGGCTGAAGTGGAGGAATCGCTACCTCTGAACCTGACCCTCAATTTAGAGAAGGTCTATCGCGCGCCGCAGGCCTATTTTACCGCGGTGCGCGGCGAAATGCGCCGTGACGCTGTGGGCTGGGATAAAATGGCTTTGCGGGCGGTGGCGGCCGGGCGCGTGCCGATTACCATTTCCTTGCTACCGCAGGCGAATAAGACCCGTAAATTCTCCATCGTCACCGACGACCTAGGCGATGTGTTGCGCGCCGCCGACATCACCGACCAGGTTCATGAAGGCAAAATGCTCATCAGTGGCAACAGTACGGTGCAAGAGCCTTATCGCATCATGGGCAAAATCGACTTGAAAAATTACCGGGTGCGCAAGCTGCCGGCGTTGGCCGTGTTACTCAATGCCGTCTCCATCACGGGCTTTGCCGATATGATGGCCGGCGAGGGGCTGAACTTCGATCGCTTGGAAGGCGGTTTTGATTGGAACCGGCAGAGACTGGGGCTAGATGATGTCCGGACGGCGGGCGGTGCCCTTGGGCTGAATGTGGAAGGCGAGATGGATTTTGCCACGAACCGGATGAATCTGCGGGGCACAGTGGTGCCGTTCAGTTTCTTTAACGCTGTCATCGGCGTTATCCCCATCGTGGGCGATGTCCTGACCGGCGGTAAAGGTGGTGGCGTGGTAGCGGCG
>CAYOGS010000199.1:0-4347 GCA_964403435.1 uncultured Rhodospirillales bacterium
GGGAACTTCTCCGTGTTCTGCACCTTGGCGAACAGATAGGCCTGCGTGCCCAGGCGCGGCGTTACCTCCACATGCAGCGCGGCCTTGAGAGGCACTTTGCCGACGAAGAACTTGGCCGGCGTGGCGATGGACTTCAGCTCCACCTTGCCCGGCACTTTGAATTCCGCTGAGTAATCCGTCGTCACAGCCTGGGCGGTGGTGAGTTGTCCCAACTTGCGTCGCGTCAGTAATTCAATTTGCCTTGCCTGCTCATCCTTTTGCTTTTGCATTTCCGCTCTAAATTCAACCAAAGGATCGCTTTCTTTGTGTACGTCAGTGCTCATGCCACTGGGCAAAGGAGTGGGCAGAGCGATACCTCCCACAGCCGCAGCTTCCTGGATACGTTGTCTATTTGCTTCCGCTTGCGCCTCAATAAATGCCGGACTTGCCTTGCCACCAGGAGCCTCATACATACCAGGTGAAAATGCGACACGAGCCCGTTCCATTTGTGGCCGCAGAAGAGTGACTTGCCACGGGTTAAGCCTTGGCATCTCCGTGCCCAGCTCCGGCCGCGCGGTGGACAGGGTAATAGCGACGTTCTGCCAATCCTCGCCCGTCGTCTGCGCCACCTGGCCATATTGCTCGAGGAGTAAATCACCCTTATCCGTATCCAGCCGGGCATCATAGAGCGAAGCCCAAGTTACATTGGGGGTCTGGTATTTGATGACCAGATCAAAATCCGTCGCGTCCTTCGCCTCCACCCGCACGACGACTTCACGGCGCTCGCGTTGGTCGGTAGCGATGCTGTCATGTTCGCGTTCAAGTTTTCTGATCTCCTCATCAATCTTGCGGAGCGCCACTTGCTTTGCCACTTGCGCTTTCGCGGTTTCGTCCATGCCGTTATAGAGCAAATTCCAGGCCTGCTGCCATTTCTCTGGCGTGAAATCCAGTATGGCGCCGCCGGCATTCGGTAGGTGATTATTCGCGCCGTTCTCTGCCACGCGTTTGATGAAATCCGCCTTAATCGCCAGTGCCGTGATTTCCGCTGCCACCAGCGCCTTTTCGTCTTTCTTGGCCTGCAGCGCCTTGTTGTGTTCGCGCTCCTTTTGCTCCGCCAATTCGGCCAGGAAAATGTGGTTCACTTCAACCGCGCCTATTTTGACATCCGCTCGACCTTCGCCTTCAACGCGCAGCGAAGTCTCGTCAAAATCCGCCGGCATATTCTCGACAATGATAGTGTGGGCGCCAGCCGGCAGCTTTACGGTGCCGCTGCGGCTGACCAGGGCGCGGTCTGCAAATACTGTTGCGGCCGATACCGCTGTTGTGGCGTGAATGTCATCCGCCCAGGCTGTATATTGCCAGCCCACACTGAGGGCTGCCGAAAAGACCAGGCTTGGAATGATACGGCGCATCGATGTCTCCTGTTGCGGGTAGGGGCGGTTGGGGTGAGGAAAGTGAAATCCTGACACTTCCAGGCGGTCGGGGCAACGGCAAGCGGAGTTGCCGCCGCCAGCCGGATAGGCTAAATCAGCATAAGCCGCCCGCGCGGCTTTTACTCTTTTCGCAGCAAGGAATCGCCCGATGGCCAGAAGCGTCAAACTCGTACCCGCAGCCGTTGCTAAGACCCGAACCGAGACGGACAGTTTCGGCCCCATCGAAGTGCCGGCGGAACATTATTGGGGAGCGCAGACGGCGCGGAGCCTGCAGAATTTCAAGATCGGCGGCGAGCGCATGCCCATCGGCCTCATTCGCGCCTTCGGTATCCAGAAAAAGGCGGCAGCGCTGGCCAACATGAAGCTGGGCGTGCTGGACAAGAAGCTGGGCGAGGCCATCGTGCAGGCTGCGGATGAGATCATCGCCGGCAAGTTGGACGACGAGTTTCCACTGGTGGTGTGGCAGACCGGCTCCGGCACCCAGACCAATATGAATGTCAATGAGGTGATTTCCAACCGCGCCATTGAGCTGCTCAAGGGCGTGAAAGGTAGCAAGAAGCCGGTGCATCCCAACGATCATGTCAATATGGGGCAAAGCTCCAATGACAGCTTCCCCACGGCCATGCATATCGCGGCGGTGATGCAGCTGGAGAATGATCTGGTGCCAGCGCTGCTACATTTCGCGGCCGCCCTGGAGAAGAAGTCGGGCGCATTCAAGAAAATTGTGAAGATCGGCCGCACGCATCTGCAAGACGCGGTACCGATGACGCTGGGGCAGGAATTTTCCGGCTATGCGACGCAGGCAAAATACGCTGAAAAGCGCGTGCGCGACACGCTGCAGCGCCTCTATCCGCTGGCGCAGGGCGGTACGGCGGTCGGTACCGGCCTTAACGCTAAAAAGGGTTTTGCCGAGGAGTTTGCCAAGCAAGTAGCGAAGATGACCGGCAAACCCTTCACCAGTGCCGCCAATAAATTCGAGGCGTTGGCAACCAATGACGCGATCGTGGAAGCCTCCGGAGCATTGAACACGGTGGCCGTCAGCTGCATGAAGATCGCCAACGATATCCGTCTGCTCGGTTCCGGCCCACGCTGCGGCATCGGCGAGATCAGCCTGCCGGAGAACGAGCCTGGCTCTTCTATCATGCCCGGCAAAGTCAATCCCACACAGTCCGAAGCCATGACCATGGTGGCGGCGCAGGTGATGGGGAACCATGTCACGGTCACTGTGGCCGGTTCCAACGGCCATTTCGAGCTGAACGTGTTCAAGCCGGTGATGATCTATAATCTGCTACAATCCGTGCGGCTGCTGGCCGATGCGGCACGCAGCTTCACCGACAATTGTGTGGTGGGGATTGAGCCGAATAAAGAGCGGATCGCCAAGCTGGTGGGCGAGTCATTGATGCTGGTCACAGCGCTCAACCCGCATATCGGCTATGACAATGCCGCCAAGGTGGCAAAGAAAGCACACGCCGAAGGTACGACGCTGAAACAGGCATGTCTTGACCTGGGCGTGCTGACAGCCGCCGATTTCGATCGGCTGATCAAGCCGGCGGACATGGTGTGATAGTTACTTGGTGAGCCTTGCCAGCGCCTGGGTCAAGGCACGCCGCGCTCTTCGGGCGGAGCCTCCCAGCGTGTTATCGTTGGGCGGCTCTTGCCGCCAACGCTGCACGCGGTGACGCTTCAAGACCTCTTCGTGGGCAGAGGTGAACTGGCCAAGCAAATGAATACGCACGGTCGGCCCGGTGGTCGAGGCGCGGAACTCCGGATTACCGCGTAGGATTTCAACACGTTCCATATCGGCAAACAGCCCCACTGGCACGAGATTGAGCCGGCGCGTCGCAGCCGCTTCATCGCTGCGATCCATATCCCGCCGCGTGTTAAACTCAATGGTCACGTATTTGTCAGCGATTTCCACCACAGCCTGCTCCAAAACAACGCGCCAGGCTATCACGCAGGCTTTACTTGCAAAACCATAAAATATGTTAACGAATGTAGTGGTTTTACTACCGCTGAAGTGCGCGCCGCAAGGCTTGCCGAATGCCGCCAGCGGGACGACCTTTGGCTGCTTCAGCGGGCGTTTCAATTGTCCATTGTTTGATATGCCAGCGGCGGAGAATGTCCGCGTGCGCGTCGGTGAATTCCTTGTAAACGCCGAGCCGCACCGTGCGCGTGCCCTCATGCGCCATGCGGAAAAAGCCTCGCCCACCGCGCGTGTTGTCCAACGCGCAGAGTTCCTTGACCAGCCCGAAATTGATGGAACGGCTGCCGGGAATACCAACCGGATGACGAGCCCAGTCGACATCCTGGGTGGGGTCAATTCTAATCAGAACATGTGGCTTTTGTTGTTCGGACATGACCCAATCCCCCGGCAACGACGCTGCAATTCGTGACCGCTTTTTACCACAATGGAAATAGTTTCAGGCTGAAAAAGGTGAGGGCTAGCCATCGGAGATCTGGCAGGCGATTGATTTACCCGACGGAAATAGCCATCATGGTCCAATGCAGATTTTCCCAGCCATAGCCGACGTGGTGCGCCCAACTTTCCGGCCGGAAGCCGGCAAAGCGTTTGCGCTTAAATCGGTTTACCAACCAGCCGGCGACCAACCAGAGGCGATTGCTGCACTGCAAGAAGGGCTGGCGCGGCAAGATCGAGACCAGGTGCTGCTCGGGGTCACCGGTTCCGGCAAGACCTTCACCATGGCGCAGGTCATTCAGCAGACGCAGCGCCCGGCCTTGGTGCTGGCGCCCAACAAGACTCTGGCGGCGCAGCTTTACGTCGAGATGAAGAGCTTCTTTCCCGACAATGCCGTCGAATATTTCGTCAGCTATTACGACTACTACCAGCCGGAAGCCTATGTGCCGCGCACGGACACCTTCATTGAAAAGGAGGCGATGTTCAATGAGCAGATCGACCGCATGCGTCACGCTGCCA
>CAYOGS010000200.1:0-1906 GCA_964403435.1 uncultured Rhodospirillales bacterium
ACTGCGCTGATTTACGCCTGCGCAAGCTTGGTTTTGTCTTTCAGTTCCATTTTCTTTTGCCGGAATTCACCGCACTGGAAAATGTGCAGCTACCAATGCAGAAATTGGGGGCTTTGTCGCCAACGGCACAGGCGCGCCGCGCCGCTGAGTTGTTAGATCAATTTGGGTTGGCCGATCACCGACACAAGAGGCCTGATCAGGTCTCGGGCGGCCAGCGTCAGCGCATCGCCATTGCCCGCGCTTTGGCCAACGAACCGCTGGTGATTTTGGCCGACGAGCCCACCGGCAATCTTGACACGAGCAACAGCGCTAATGTGCGCGATATTTTTACCCAGCTCGCCCGCGAGAACGGCAAAACGATTGTCGCCGTGACCCATGAGACCGATTTTGCTGCCGCAGCTACCCGTCGCATCCATCTGGTAGATGGCAAGCTTGCTCCCATTACTTGATCTACTACAATAACCTATTTGCCTGTCGTGAATTAGTGTTTCGAGTACGTACAAAAACATGTTGGATCAAATGATGAAGTGAACTGTGAAAGCTCCTGTCCGGACGGGGCATGGATATATACATCCGCGGCCAGGGCGCGATAGAGCCGCGACAAGCTACGTGACCCAGGAGACGTGACTGACGCGGAATGAGGTTGCTTTGAACCATTCTTCCACTCGCTAAATAGGATAGTGTTAAGCAATGGGTGAATAAGAGTGGTGCGTTGAATGGCATTCTGTATGTGTGCGCGGGCTGTCAGTGGTGGTGTATGCCTAAAGATTGTCCACCCAAAAGCTCGCTGCACCGCTGTTTGTATCTTTTGAAGTGCTATGATGCGCAGGAGCGTAGCTATTTCACGCAGTATATACAGTGTCGCGCACAGATCAGGCGCGAAGCTAGTCCAACCGCATGCGTCTTTGTTAGTCAAAGCAAAGCAGTGCAGAAAAAAGGGGCTAATTGACTCAAGCAGAATTGATACCGGAGAAGCATCAAAGTCAAAAAGTGGTTTATTGTTGTCGTTACGCAAAGGCTTCTGATGCAAGCAGCTATGCTTCCAGCAAATATTCAGGAATGTGAGGGCGCTCAGTTGGTGTTCTCGACGTCCTGAGGCATATTGCCATTTCTAAAAAATGCTCGGCCGAAGGCGGGTACCAAGGGCGCGAATTCCACTAGGAAATGGCAGAAAATATGGCCGCAATTGAGAACAGAAATCATGAAGAAATCGAAGATTGCCAGGGTTTTTGAAATCTTGCCCCGCCGAGGGATAGCCGAGTGCGCTTTTGCCTGGCTCAAGCGTTGCCGTCGTCTTGCTAAAGAACAGAAAATCTTACGCGCAGCGTTTGCTTAGACACGGCTAGCCTCTTTCCGCCTCCTATTCAGGCGGCTTACTATTCCTTCAAAATAATCCAGGACGGACACTTAAGTTCATTTCTTCCGCTTCGCCTTTTCCCGACTTTCTATTTTTAGCGGCCGCGCTACGGGGCAGAAATCCTGCACGAAACCGTTGAGCGTGTTGACCAGATTGTCGCGTGCCAAACTGTAGTGGATGAACTGCCCGCGCTTTTCGCCTTCGATCAGCCCAGCATTTTCCAGAATGCTGAGATGCTTGGAGAGCGAAGGCTTTGTCATCTCGAACCGCTCCGCGATCTCCCCTGCCGTCAGGCTGGAAGCAGAGAGGTAGGCCAAAATCTTGCGTCGCGGCACGGAGGCCAAGGCTTCAAATACTTTTTCGATCATCGCGTTCCCTACAATTAGCCAATTGACTAAATAGCAAAATCAAGCTATTCATAGTTAGTTGTTTAGCGAAGCATAAACGTTACGGATTCACCCAGCAAGGAGTTTCATCGTGATCGCGCCATTCTATCTTACCTATCTCTGTCTCAGTTGGAAATAAAAATGGGCAAAAAGTCTGACGCCC
>CAYOGS010000200.1:1916-4334 GCA_964403435.1 uncultured Rhodospirillales bacterium
GCTTATCACAGTATGGGTCGGACGTTCGCTCCATAAGAACGGCCGCCCATTTCTGGTCATTAATTTCAAGGGCAATGAAATCTTAGCGGACTCGGTCAACCACCTGCTGCTGGTCGGGTTCTATCTCATCAATCTCGGCTTCATTTGCCTGAATATGAAATATGCGTACAAGCCGACTGACCTTGACGGGAGCATCGAATTCCTGAGCATGAAATTGGGCCTCGCGATCCTCGTCTTGGGGGCGATGCATTTCTTCAATATGTATGTGTTGGTGAAATTCCGGCATTTCAAATTCGGCGAACCGGGCGATGCTACCTCGGCCGCTAAAGCCGCCACACCGGAATTGGCATGACCGCGCCATCCGAACTCTGGTTCGTCTATGACGGTGCGTGTCCTCTCTGCACTCTCGGCGCGTCGTTATATCGCGTGCGGCATGAGGTGGGTGTGATCCATGGGGTGGACGCCCGTGCGGAACCAGACCACCCCATCATGCAGGAAATCCGGCAAGCGGGGATGGATTTGGACGAGGGCATGGTCATTAAATTCCAGGGCAACCTGCACCACGGTAGGGAAGCACTGATTCTGATGGCACAACTGGGCGCGGACATTGGTGCTTTTAACACGATCAACAACCGACTGTTCCGCTCGCGGCGTCTTGCCGTAGTCGGTTATCCCGTGATGAAATTCGCACGCCGTCTGGCGCTGTGGCTGAACGGTGCAGGTATGATCGGGCAAGCACCGCCTGGCAAGAACACGCCTTAGCGCGCTAGCCCAGGTACACCGAAGAAGCTGGCGGCCTCATCGCGCAGCGCCAATCCGGCCGCCAAGTCCCAGCAATTGATGACCGCCAGGCGGAAGCCTCCGGGCGGCATGGCATGCCAGTCCGGATTGACGTCGGGATGGAAGGTGATTTGCAGGCTGGAGATATACTGTCGTTCGTGCCACTGCTGGAGCAATGACGCCGGCGGATGCAAGTAGCGCCGGCCGCTGGGGCCAAATAGCACCACACTATACCCGGCCTTGCGGTCGGCGTCAGCATACTGCCATTGCTTTTGGCAATAGAGGTTTACCATCGCCTCGATCCAGCCAGTACCGTAAAGATCAGGCCATTGGTCGGCGAAGCGCAACTGCGCCTCGATGATCCTACCGCCTATGGTCTCGATATTAATCATACCGGTGAAACCGCTAAGGTATTTTTTCAACCACCCGGCACAATATTTCTCCAGTATCGCGTCCGGCGCCGGATCCACGAACCAGTGGTCGAAGGTGCCTTGCCCGGCGGAATGTCCGACAGTGTGGCGGCACCATACCAGATCACCTTCCACGACAGCTGCGTCCGTTCTGACATGCCGGCCGGTGAAATACTCCATCCAGAAATGACCTGGGCGGCAAAGTTGGTGATAGTCCGCCGGGCTATCGAGCCTGTGGCTGTCCGCTCCCATGCCGCGCAAGTTGACGATGGGCTTGCTGAAGACCGGAAAGGAATTCGGCGCTATGCCGGCTGGCGCATGGTGAATGCCCTGCGTTTCGCAAATGAGCAGTTTATTATAAATCCAGCGAAATTCCGGATAGAGCCGATAGCTGTCCGTATCGTCGGTAGGAATGACAATATCAGGCGGGCAGGCCACGTTAACGAAATACTGCTCTCGCCAGGGATCATGTTCGATGATCGGCATGTTTCACCTCAAGCAATAAAACACTACCAGACTAGATCGTTTGCACTGTGGCGAAAATAAAGCCGCATGGCCACAACGGCATTTTGGTATTATGCTCAAGCTCAGTAGACAGGGCAAGCTGGCTGCTTGTGAAGGAGAAAGCCAATGGGAAAACTCGGACGTGTTGAAGTAACCGCAGCAGCGTTGCGCGATGCGTTGCACAGTGCGCAGCACGAGGTAACAGTCGGGCGCGATGCCGGTGGCTCTGTGGTCGTGTTGCCGGATATCGGCGGCAAGCAATCGGCGGTTACCTTGAGTGCAGGCGTAAAAATCACCAATGAAGCATCGCTGCGCAATTACCTGCGGCCATTCAAGCCACAGACTTTGATTGCCGTTATTCCCAGCCGTAAGCTGGTGGGTAAGGCACACGGGACGAGCGGCGTCGTCGCCCGGATGCGTGCGCTGGCCTTGTAACGTAATACTATTGAGCTTCAGCGCCGCAAGGTGCCGGCGGCTTGCTGAAAGTTCAATATAGCATTTGTTACTTGCGCTGCTGTGACGCGGTTGATGTCTGGGTGATGCAGCGGCACCCACTGAAAGCGCCGATACCAGAGCAGCCCCGGATGTGGTGGTTGGCGATAGTCGTACGCGATCAGCTGCCGATAAGATTCACGCAAGACGGGGACATGTCTCAGATTGCGTTTTTCCGAGGCGTAAATCTGCAAGCAGGCTTGCTTCAACTCCTGCTCATCTGGTGTGAGGT
>CAYOGS010000201.1:0-4325 GCA_964403435.1 uncultured Rhodospirillales bacterium
TTTCATAGCTGGATTGGAATATTCCCATGTCAACTTTGTTGTCGCGGCGCTGATTTGGGTGATGATTTATCCCATGATGGTCAATGTGGATTTCTCAACCCTCAAGGATGTCGGGAAGAACCCGAAGGGGTTGGTTATCACTTTCATCATCAACTGGCTGGTCAAGCCCTTCAGCATGGCCGCGCTTGGATTTTTGTTCCTACAAAATATCTTTACGGCATTCATCGCTCCCGATGACGCTAAACAATATGTTGCCGGTCTTATCCTGCTCGGCACGGCGCCATGCACCGCTATGGTATTTGTCTGGAGTCGCTTAGTCCAAGGCAACGCCAATTATACATTGGTGCAGGTAGCGCTGAACGATTTGGTGATGATTCTGGCCTATGCGCCGGTCGTGGCCATTTTGCTAGGTGTGTCTAACATCAACGTGCCATGGACGACGCTGTTATTGTCGGTTGGGCTATATGTACTCATGCCCATTGTAGCTGGGGCCATGACACGCAAGCGGTTGTCACCCGACAAGCTGCTACCATTCCTCAATCACTTAAAACCTTATAGCGTATTAGGGCTACTGGCGACGGTCATTCTGCTGTTTGGTTTTCAGGCGCAAACCCTGGTTGAAAAACCGCTGACCGTCTTACTGATAGCCATGCCCATTCTGCTGCAAAGCCTGCTGATGTTTTTGCTCACTTATGTGTGGATGTGCCGGGTGAGAATTCGACATGATATCGCCGCCCCCGCGGCCCTCATTGGGGCCTCCAACTTTTTCGAACTCGCTGTGGCCGTTGCCATCAGCCTGTTTGGGTTGAACTCTGGCGCGGCGTTGGCAACGGTAATCGGCGTCCTCGTGGAAGTTCCGGCCATGCTCTGGCTCGTGTCTATAGCAAACAAGACTTCTGGGCGTTTTCTGACCACCACCAACGCGTCTTCTTAACCAATGAGAGCGGCTTTGCTCTATTTCTATAAGGGTAACTGGCTACCAGCTTGCCAAAGCGTTGGAGATTGATTAGGGAAAAGGCATGTCACAAACTGGAACTGAGCTGGAACGTTTGCGCCTGCCGGTACCGAAGGGGGCAGAGCAGGTGTTGTTGCATTCCTGTTGTGCCCCATGCTCGGGTGAGGTGATGGAGGCAATGCAGGCCAGCGGGCTCGCCATCACCATCTATTTCTATAATCCCAACATCCACCCGCTAACGGAATATGAGCTGCGTAAGGAAGAGAATATCCGTTTTGCCGAAAAGCTCGGCATCCCGTTCGTTGACGCAGACTACGATACCGATAATTGGTTTGAGCGTGTCAAAGGGCTCGAGTGGGAACCGGAGCGCGGCGCGCGCTGCACTCAGTGCTTTGACATGCGTTTCGAACGCACGGCGCTTTATGGCCATGAACATGGTTTTGGCCTGTTCACCTCTTGCCTAGGTATTTCGCGCTGGAAGGACATGATGCAGATTAATGGTTGTGGGCATCGCGCCGCCGCACGCTATCCGGGCATGCGCTATTGGGATTATAACTGGCGCAAGGGCGGTGGGGCCAACCGGATGATCGAAATATCCAAACGAGAAAATTTTTACCAGCAAGAATATTGCGGCTGCATCTACTCACTAAGAGATACTAATAAGCATCGCCGCGAAACTGGGCGTGAGAATATCGCCATCGGAGTTAAATATTACGGCGATACTCCTGAATCTGCCGGCTGAAACGCCGCATCGTAAGCAAGCGTTAAAGCTTCTTACCCTATTCCTAAACAGCCCGGTCCCCGGAATTAAGGATTAGATACCAATTTGCGGGTTAGATTACCTGCACAATTACGAAAGCTCGTCGCTATGGCCAATTACAGCGTTCCAGATATCATGATCGGTGGGGTGCAAACGCCAGGCACCATTGAGCAGCACAAAGAGTGGGGGCAATACGCCTTCGCGCGCATCATAAAGGAAGGGCTGCCACCTAGCCCGGAAAATTACGCGCTGTTTTTCTGCTATTACGCGCACCGCATTCCCGACCTCAATATGTCCATAGACGAGCTGATCAAACAGTTCGGCGCCGTCACGCAGGAGCAATGCAACGATCTCTTCACGGCCCATGTCGGCGTGGAATCGGAACGCCGTGCCCTACAACGCGCTAACGAGATTTTGGACATCGAGTTGAACAAGGTCGTCGAGATTCTCGACACGATCAACCAGGGCACGGATCGTTTTGGCAAGACCCTCGATCATTTCAGTGGTCAGTTGAACGCGCCGCCGGAGCTGTCGCGCCTAAAAACTATCGTCAACCGCGTAGCGTTGGAAACGCGGGTGATTGCTGACCAGAATGTACGCTTGCAGGGGCAACTGTCCCAATCCACGCAGCAGGTGGCGGAGTTGCGCTATAATCTGGACAAGGCGAAAAAGGAATCGCTGATTGATCCATTGACCGAGGTTGGCAACAGAAAATTCTTCGAGCTGGAGCTTGACCGTTTGCGCAAAGAGGCGTCGGAGAATAGCACCCCGCTATCTCTCCTCATGGTGGATATTGATTTCTTCAAGAAATTTAACGACACATTCGGCCATCTAATCGGTGACCAGGTGTTGAAGTTGGTTGGGCGCACGCTGCTCGAGAACGTCAAGGGTCGCGATATCGTGGCGCGTTATGGCGGTGAGGAGTTTGCTGTCATCTTGCCGGTCACAGGGCAAGAAGCCGCCGCGCACTTGGCTGATCAGCTGCGCCGCGCGGTTGGTACCAAGAAGCTCACCAAGCGCAACACCAACGAAACGCTGGGCAACATCACTCTCTCCATCGGCGTTTCGCAATTTCGAGCCGGTGAAGAGACGACCAGCTTCATTGATCGGGCTGATCAAGGCTTGTATCAGGCCAAGCAGACGGGGCGTAACCGCGTCGTGGTCAATAAAAACTGATTTATTCAATCCACTGGGCGCGGTGTGCCCCAGCTGTCATCCTCGCTCTTGATCATATGCATGATTGTCAGGCGTTTGGCGAAGGGGTCAGCGCTGGTGAAGAAGGCTTCTTTCTCGCCGTCTGTAAAAGAGATGCGACCGACAATATCCTGGCCAGGAATTGTGACCGGTACGGGCTTGCTGAAGGCACCGTCTTTCCAGGTGCTGCGCAGCAGCGTGGAGTCACGATTAAAGTAAAGTGTGCCGGAGCCGTCGGGGCTGACCCAGGGATTGTCTTCATTGCGGTCGGTGTTAATGAGACTGCCCAGATTTATCGGCTGCGTCCAGGTGCCGTTTACTTTTTGGCTGAAGTATAAGTCCTTGTCACCATTACCCCCGGCCCGGTTAGATGAAAACCAAATGGCGTCTCCGGTCGGCGCAACATAAGGCGAGTCGTCTATCCAGGCCGAGTTGACGCCGTCCAGCGCCACCGGCTTGCTCCATTTCCCTTTTTTGTCTTTCGTCGTCATGAAAATGTCGGGAATGCTGTCTTTGCCGTCGCTATGAGAAAAATACAGGCTGTCGCCGGCTTCCATCGGCGCCGTGTCGCTGCCGGGCTTGTTGAAGGGCAGGGGGGCGGCTTCGCTCCAAGTACCGTCTGGCTTGCGCGTTGCCACAAAGATATCGCTTTCGTAGGCTGCTTGCTCAGGGTCGTTGGTCATATTCAGGCCTGGCCGGATCGGGCCATAGGCTTGTGGCTTGTCGCCCAACAAAGCCGGGATCATGTTCCAGCGGGAATAGGAGAAATACAGCCGCTGCCCGTCACGGGAGATGAAGGGGCTGTCCGACCACCCGGGAGTATTGATTGGCACGGGTTCGGCGCTGGCCGGCATTGCCGCCACCAAGAGAATACCTAATAAACAATTGCCCAATCCGCGCATTCTTGGCCTCCTTGCCGGCCGGCATGATAACTTTATTGAAGGTGGCAAGCAACGGGTTCCACGGCTTGCGCTCGCCTTGTGGCTGCTTTATGCCATGAGGATGAGCGCTTTAGCCCCCATCATGAACGAATCAGATTTTTTGCTCGGGCTAAACCCAGCACAGCAAGAGGCGGTACTGGCCACCGAGGGCCCGGTTCTGGTGTTGGCCGGTGCCGGCACGGGCAAGACCAAGGCGCTGACCATGCGGCTGACCTATCTTTTGGCAACCGGACGGGCGCAACCGGCAGAGATTCTGGCCGTCACCTTCACCAATAAGGCGGCGCGCGAATTGCGCGAGCGTGTGGCGGCGCAGCTCGGCGCGCCGACCGAGGGCTGGTATCTCGGCACCTTTCATGCTCTGGCTGCGCGGATGCTGCGCCCTTTTGCAGAACGGGTCGGGTTGAAGCCAAATTTTACGATCCTGGACACCGACGACCAGCTGCGGCTGATCAAGCAATTGCTAGAGGTGGAGAAT
>CAYOGS010000202.1:0-1187 GCA_964403435.1 uncultured Rhodospirillales bacterium
ATGCGTTTCAGAGCTTCTCTCACCATTGCTGTACTAGGCTTGCTTATATTAACCAGTTTTGCAGCACCAGCAGAAGCCCATGAATTGCTGATTAAGACTGGTGGCAGGCTTAACATCACGATCTCTGGAGCGAATCAGAGCTGTGTATTCCAGCCCCTCACGCAGCTACCCGACGGCACTACACCCACTTGCTCTCAGGCCTGCGCCGCAAAGGACACTTGCGCTTCTGCACACACCTCAAACCCCACGGGCGGCGAAAATCTTTGTGATCCGCCGATGATTAGCAGCTTCTGCTTTTGCTGCACCCGTGGCGCGCCGAATTTCAGCCCACCCGCGCAACTGAATTGATTTAGGCCGACTTTTTCTGCTTCGGTGCGTATTTTTCCTCGGCTTCGGCGTCCATTTTGTCGGGCATCGCACGCAGTTCCTCGGCGCTGACGGTTTTTTCTGTCACCGTGGCCTGCGCCAGGACATAATCCACTACCTTCTCTTCCAGGAGAGGAGCACGCAACTGGTCGAGTGCGCCCGGGGTCTTGGTGTAGTAATCGAATACCTGCTTTTCCTGACCCGGATATTGGCGGGTTTGGGCTATCAGAGCTTCACGTAGTTCCGCCGGTTCAATCTTAATGTCCTGCTGGCGTCCTACTTCGGCCAGCAACAGACCCAAGCGCACACGGCGCTCGGCAATGGAGCGATATTCATCCTGTTGCGTGGCTTCGTCCTTGTCCTCATCTTCGGCCAAGGTCACACCCCGCGCCTTCTCTTCCTGTACTTTTTGCCAAATGGATTGGAATTCTGCATCCAGCATGCTTTGCGGCACTTCAAAGGCATGCCGGTCAGACAGTTGGTCGAGCAACTGGCGCTTCATAATCTCGCGCGTCACCTGGTTGTTGTCGGCTTGCATCCGCTCCCGCACTTTCGCGCGTAGTGCGGCCATGGTATCAAAACCGATGTCGCTGGCCAAAGCATCATCTAACACCAGCGGCGCGTGAACCAGGATATCCTTGACGGCGACCTTGAATTCGGCAGGTTTACCGGCCAATTCCGTCGCATGATAGGCCTCGGGGAACGTGACCTTCACAACGAGATTGTCACCTTTGCTCGTCCCAATGAGTTGCTCTTCAAATCCGTCAATAAAGGATTTAGAGCCAAGTTCGAGACGATGGTCGCTGCCCTTCATGCCTGGG
>CAYOGS010000202.1:1197-4313 GCA_964403435.1 uncultured Rhodospirillales bacterium
GCAGCGGCCCCACGGCGGCGCCGCTGCGAAACAGCGACTCGCCGCCCACGCTGCCATCGAAATCAATTAGCAGCACGTCGCCAGTCTGCGCGGCACGGTTTTCAGCAATCGGCTGGGGTTTGCGCGATGATTTCGCCATGCGCTCGATCATGGTGTCCACCTCGCCGTCGGCCACTGCGGCGGTCAGCTTGTCCAGCTTGATCTGCTTGAAATCGCCCGGCTGCACATCGGGAAGCACTTCGAACTCCACGGCAAAGGTCACCGGCGCACCGGCTTTCGGCTCCTCCAGGTCAATACGCGGGCGCATGGCTGGGCGCAATTTGCGGTCGGCAATCGCCTTGTCCGCCGCCTCGCCTGCCGTCTTTTCCAGCACTTCGCCGCGCACGGCGTCACCATAGCGCTTGACCAGCACAGGCATAGGCACCTTGCCGGGGCGGAAACCGTCGAGTTTCACGGTCTTACCAATTTCGAGCAGTCGCTCGGTGATATTTTTTTGAATTTCAGACTCTTCAACAAGAATCTTAAATGAACGCTTTAAGTTTTCAGCGGGCAATTCTTGAACCTGCATGGCGCTGGCATCCTGAAAAATGGTCATAAGAGGGAATTCAGATAGACCAATCCGCTAGGTATTGCAAATGATGAAAGCCAGGCTTGGCAGCGCCTGGTAAACCTCTTACCCTGCCGCCGCACACTTATGTTTTGGCGAGGACAAGATGCGTTTTGCGGCCTGGGTATTGATGGTTTTATTAGTCAGTTCGGGTGCCAACGCCACGGAGGACAACAAGGCGGACGAAGAAATCAAAGAACCGTCATCACGCATCGTGCGGTATCATGAGACGCATGTCATCAGTCCGGAAGGCGCCGACACCGTGACGCGTGAGACTGCCGTGCAAGTGTTGCGCGAAAACGCCGTTGATTACCTCAAACATGCCTCCATCAGCTTTAGTACCAGTATAGAGAAGGGCGAGATCATCGCCGCCTATACGCAAAAACCTAACGGGCGCAAAGTTGACGTTTCGCCGACCAGTTATCAGCTCGAGGTCAATAGTGGTCGTAGTAAGGAGCTGCCGCCGGCTTTCTCCGACAACACCACGCTTTCCGTGGTTTTCCCTGATGTCGCGGTCAATGACATCCTGGTGCTTAAAGTCAAGATTTCACAAAGCGAGCCAATGTTCCCGGGTCATTTCTCCGACGTCCGCACCTTCGGCCGCTCTCAAATCTATGATGAGGTGATGGTCACTTACGACTACCCGGCCACACTACCAGTGCGATTCTCGGCCACGCAGATGACTGAAACTACAACGCCGGATAAGAACGGTCGTCGAAGAGTCACCTGGACATTCAAGAACGAGAAGCCGGTGAAAAGCAAACGCGACGGCGCCTCAGTGTACGTCTATGGCATGGAACCGGGTTATATGATCACGACGTTTCGGAGCTACGAGGCCATTGCCGCCGCTTACGGCAAACGGGCGACCCCCAAGGCTGCATTGACCCCCCGTGTGCAAAAGCTGGCCGACGAAGTCACCGCCGGCAAGACGACGCAGAAAGAGCAAGCTGCAGCCTTGTATGAGTGGGTGACGGAGAATATCAGCTATGCTGGCAACTGTATCGGCGTGGGCGCAGTGGTGCCACGCGATCTTGATATTGTGCTGGACAATAAGATGGGCGATTGCAAGGATCACGCCACTTTGCTGCAGGCGTTGTTGAGCGCGAAGGATATCGCCAGTATCCAGGTGCTGGTGAATGCAGGTAACGTGTTTGAGTTGCCGAAGCTGCCGGTGGCCAGCATGGTCAATCATGTACTTAACTATATCCCCAGCCTAGACGTCTTTATTGATGGCACAGCTGATTCTTATCCATACGGCGTCATCCCGCGCACGTTGGCCGGCAAGACGGTGCTGCCGGTCACGGATTATAAAGACGGCATGACGATTCCCCTGCCCTCCAAGCTGGCGGATCGTCAGGTTACACATGTTAATATCGTCATCAGGGAGGACGGATCGGCCGAGGGAACGGTTGCCCTGCAGACATTTGGGCAAGGCGCGCTGGCCTATTATTCAGGCTTCAAGAAAATGACAGCAACGGAAAAGCTGGAAATGGAGAAAAACTATCTGAAGCCCTACTCCATGGAAGGCACGGTCAACATGGATAACAGCGCCAAGGACAACGGGCCAGAACGCTATGAACTAAACATCAAGTTCGCGGTGAAGAAGTTCCTTGAACTCGGGAACGCGGGCGGCATGCCAATCTATCCCTTCCTGACACGACCTGTGTTGCACGAAATCATTGCCTACACCGCAGATTTGGAAGATTCGCCATACGATTTTTCATGTTCCGACGGCGTGGTGGAGGAATATTATACCTACGAATTCCCAGCGAAGGTGCAAATTCTCGCCGTGCCCAAGATGTTCAGCCATAAAATTGAAGCGATGGAGTACGAGTCGAGCTACAAGCAAGAGAAGAACCGGGTGATAATCAGCCGTGTACTGAAAGACTTCAGTCCCCGGCCGATTTGTCCGGCCGCCATGATTGCCCCCAGCAAGGCGGCAGCAAAAAAGATTCTGCCCGACCTTAAGGCGCAGATTCTTTACACTCTGAGCGAATGACCGCTATGACCACTGGAGCATTGCATTGACTGCCACATCCCTAGCCCTATCATCATTGACATGACACAGATCAAAACATCGACCGTAACTATCACACCGCGTGCCCAGCTGGCCTTGCAAGACTTCGTGCAACAGCATCACCAAACGCTGCGTCTGGAAATCAACCCCGGTGGCTGCTCCGGTTTTGATATGATTTTTTCCGCCAGCGATGCGAAGCCAGACGACATTATACTAGGCGCCGATGGCGCAGAGCTACTGATTGACGCCGTTTCGCTTTCGGTGATCGCCGGCGCAACACTGGACTTCGTAGACGAGATCGGCAAAGAAGGCTTCGTCGTCAACAACATCCCAAAAATGGACGCGCGTTGCGGCTGCGGCAAGTCCTTCAGCCTGTCTGACTGAGCATGCCGGTCATCTCGACTTGGAACGTCAACTCCCTGAAGGCCAGATTGCCTTTGCTGCAACAATGGATTGCGCATGAGCAACCCGACATTCTGCTCTTGCAAGAGC
>CAYOGS010000203.1:0-4244 GCA_964403435.1 uncultured Rhodospirillales bacterium
AATCAAAATAAAGAGATGTGTTTCATGATAGTAATACTTGAGAGCAGATCGCATGTTTACTAGTAGTAATGTTGCATTTGTTTGTCTTTGAATTGATTTGAATTTCGTATTATTTAATGAAGGGCTTAAAATGTAAAGCCGTTGCTGGGTAGGGGGTTATGGTATTCATTGCATGCGGAATCTGTGCCACACATGGCTTGTGATTGTGGCGCAATAGAGCACTCTCATCATTTGCAAGAAAATCTGCTATTATTGTAAGAGCCTAGGGCGCTGTGAAACGGCATGAGAGGAAATGATGTGCTGCCGTGATTGCACCTAATTTGCAGGCAAAGCAGAACGATTTGCGGCGGGGCGTGGTGTCTGGCTATGGCAAGCGATGGTTTAGATAGAAAATGATAATACCACCTGCGCCGTACGACGCTGATTTGTTATGTAGGACCATACTGTCTGGTGTGCTGACCTTGCCGCCGAGCCTGGATGAACGTGTCTCTTTCACTGAAGATACACATGTGCTGCTGCGCCATGCCGCGGCACAGGCTTATTTGCAACTGCCGGCGGCATTACGGCAATTTCTGGCGCTACGCGGTGTTTCATTCAAATTGGGTGGTTATTACGACGGCGTCGCGCTTCGTGGTCCGCAACAAGTGTTAAGTCCTGATCGGCGAGACAATCTGCGCAAGCACCGTAACCAGTCTCCCGGCGTCTATGACAAAAAAACAAAAATCGCCTACGCTTTTGAATATGTACTCGATCGTGATGCCGTACCCATTATCGGCCAACGGCCGGATCCAACCTCGATCGCGGCCGGCCTGTGGCATCGACATGGCCCACGGGCGATCGCGCGCATTACACGGCACGAAATCTGGCATGCCGTGGACTATAACGCCGGTTTACCCTCGCGGTGGCCGGCGTTCCGTCGCGCATATGCCGAAGACATCACTGCGCTTGGCGGAAAGAAGGCAGTGCGCCTCGCGGATTTGGGCTATTTCATCCAGGACGACATTCCGCATCGTGGTGCCAGCGAGACATTTGCAGAAATCGGCGCTGAATTGAACGGCGGTGGCGTGCGCGGCAAGCGCATCACGCGCAAATTTTCATGCTGCACCAGTTTCATCATGGATCTGCAGCGGGAAGTGACGGCAGCCAGCCGGCATGGCATGCAAGAACTCGTTGACTTCATGCTTGCCTGCAAGACGCGCGGCGAAGTTTTGTCTTACAACGGTAGCTCCTGGCGCTCCTATGTACCGACGGTATGAAGTGTCAATTTTTTGAGAAAACCTCGGATAGCCACTCCACCCGACACATGGCTTCATAGATTGCGCCTTGCTCATCAGCATAAAGTCCAGCGTGAAGACCATTGACTAATATTCGTTCAGCGATGTCACGTTTCGTCAGCTTCAGGGATTCAAGGCGCAGCTTTTTAGCAAATCTTTCTTCAAGCGTTTCTTTGCAAAACGAAAAGAGGCCGTTTGCCCGTCGCACAATAAAGACAGCAATCGTGTGGTTAGGATGGACGAATATACGGAGAATAGTGTCGTCGGCCTGCACGAATCCTAAACGCTTCAAAACCCATTGATTAGCAGGCTTTTTAGTGTTTTCATCTCTTCCAGCGCCCGGCCGGTCCCTAGTGCGACGCAAGAGAGCGGGTCTTCTGCCACCATCACTGGCAGGCCGGTGGCATGGCGTAGGACCAAATCAATATTCTTGAGTAAGGCGCCACCACCGGTCAGCACGATGCCTTTGTCAACGATGTCGGCCGCGAGTTCCGGCGGCGTGTTTTCCAGCGCCATCTTTACCGCTTCCATGATTTGGCTCACGGGCTCTGCCAGACTTTCGGCGATCTGTCGTTCGGAAATCACGATTTCTTTGGGAACACCGTTGGCCAGATCGCGACCTTTTATCTGCATCTGTCTGCCTTCGCCGTCTTCGGGCGGACACGCGGTGCCGACTTCTTTTTTAATTCGTTCAGCAGAACTTTCGCCGATAAGCAAGTTGTGATAGCGCCGAATATAGTTCTGGATTGCCTCATCCATCTTGTCGCCACCGACGCGGACAGAGCGGGCGTAGACGATACCACCTAAGGACAAAACGGCGACCTCGGTTGTTCCGCCACCGATGTCCACAACCATAGAGCCGGTCGGCTCCGTTACCGGAAGCCCGGCGCCGATGGCGGCCGCCATGGGTTCTTCAATCAAGAACACGCTACGGGCGCCGGCATTCTCGGCAGCGCCTTGGATAGCGCGCCGTTCCACCGGCGTGGAACCGGAAGGGACGCAGATGATGATTTGGGGATAGGCAAAACTGCGCCGGCTATGTACTTTGCCTATGAAATGCTTAATCATTTTCTCGGCAATCTCGAAATCAGCGATGACGCCATCGCGCAGCGGGCGAATGGCACGAATATTAGCCGGGGTGCGCCCAAGCATCATCTTTGCCTCGTCGCCAACTTCGAGCACCTCTTTCCTACCGTTAATTTCGGAAATAGCCACGACAGACGGTTCATTTAATACGATCCCGCGCCCTTTGACATAGACGAGCGTATTCGCTGTTCCCAGGTCAATGCCCATATCAACGGAAAGCAGGCCGAGGAGTTTTCCAAACATTTGAGGGTGCCGTTTTGCAGGATAAATTGTGATTCGCCGGATCGGCGGAGGTCAGGTGGAACATCCTATCCGAATTGCCGGAGAGGCGCCAATTAACATTTACGCGGTCAGTCGCATCAGTGCCGCAGTATGCGCCAACAAAGTAAAAAAGTTATTGTTTCTTAGCGCATCTGCGCTATAGATGAAGGCGAAGCGCACGTGCCACTGGCCCCAAGGACAGGTTATCTGTTCCCCACGTTGGTTTATGTAACGATGCTTCGGGTCGGAATCCGCAAGGTGAACGACTCCATGGCTTGCAGCCGAAGTGTTGGCCTTTTGTTGTTTGGGTGGTTTGCCCGGAGAGCAGGGGGGTAATCTCTGTTGAAGCATGGTGGTGGGTTGGGGCAAGTGTGGCGGATTAATATCCCTCTGGCGGCGACGCTGGCAGGGATACTGCGCTGTAATCCCTTTCCGTGACCGCATTATTCTTCGCAGAGGCCCCCTGAATCCGCGTTGATTCACTCAATGGCCTACACCGCCGTTGCTTGTCATGACAACCGTGAAGCCGTCGCCCGATAGGGAACAGGCTTTGGATTGTGAACGGCATAGGAGGGGGTCAGACCATGTTCCTGGAGCGCAATTGCCACCTTGTTGGCGACGTCACCACCGGTGCAAGTGGTGCTGAAAAGAACCAGATGGCGGAATGCTTTGCGGATGTTGCAGCCGTAGTGCGTGGCTTGCGGCCGGAGTTACCGGTGCGCTGCTTCAACCGAGCCATCCTGCGGCAGACAGTGGTAGATTTTGTCGCCCAGTTTCCTGGCCGGCCTTTTTATGCTGTGAAATGCAATCCGGCACCGCATGTCCTGCATACGGTGTATGCCGCCGGTGTGCGCCAATTTGATGTCGCGTCACTGCACGAGATTGGCCTACTACGCGGCATGTTCCCAGAAGCGCGGCTGGCCTTCATGCATACCGTGAAGAGCCGGGAGGCAATCGCAGAAGCCTATTTCAAGCATCATGTGCGCGATTTCGCCGTGGACAGCTTCGAGGAACTACACAAAGTTTTCGCCGCCACGCAGGCCGCGACGGACCTGATTATCCATGTCCGTCTGGCTTTGCCGCGTGGTTCTGCCGCGCATGATTTGTCACGCAAATTCGGCGCCGGCGATGTCGATGCCGCGCAAATCCTGCGCGATGCCAACCATGTTGCCCATAAGGTGGGGTTGACGTTCCATGTTGGATCGCAGTGCCTCGACCCACAGGATTATCGTCGCGCCATCTCTCATGCCGGCGCGGTGGTGGCAGCCAGTGGCGTTGAGCTAGACTATTTCAACGTCGGCGGCGGTTTCCCGGTTGCTTACCCGGGCATGACCGTACCGCCGCTCACGGATTATTTCTCCGTCATCCGCGAGTCGATTGCCGCGTTGAAGTTGCCGGAGCATTGTGAAATCTGGGGCGAGCCGGGGCGGGCACTGGTGGCAGCGTGCGAAACCGTTATCTTACGAGTTGAGTTGCGAAAGCAGAGCGCACTCTACCTCAATGACGGTGCATACGGCACATTGTTTGACGGACGTTTCTTCGGCCTACGATACCCGGTGGCGTTGCAACGGCCGGAAGGCCGCGTTGCCAAGGAGAAACTGCAGGCTTACAGCTTCTATGGAC
>CAYOGS010000204.1:0-4232 GCA_964403435.1 uncultured Rhodospirillales bacterium
CGTGAGAAGTCACTTGCAGACGGTTATTGTCGGACGCACCCAGCTTTCGGAAGTTCGGACCCCGACGCAGAACTCAGAAGCATCCAGGGAAAGTTCGAAGACAACTCTATTGCTTGGGCAGAAATTGTTTACCCTAAACGTGTGGACAGAGGGACGTATCAAGATTTTCTCGATCTTTCCGAGAGTTATCGCCTAAAAATACCTGTCGCGCGCGAGGATAAATATGGAATCTTTGAATATATGTTCGGTGGATACGGAACCGATCTGCGTGATGTAATTCGATCTGAGGAAGTCGCATCATATGAAGGTATGGTTCATTTGCGTTCAGGAATAATATTCTACGATGCTCATCGTCTCAGGGTTGGCGGAATATATTTTGACGAAGCCGGCGAATACGGCACAGTGAACTGCCGTGACGTTAGATTTCTCCACAAGCGAAAACTTCTTTGGCTGTTTGGCAAGCCAAACCTATATGATTGGATGATGTATCACTTTTCCTCTGTTTTCACGCCAGGATTCTCGGACGACAGAATTACGTCAAAATGACATATTTCGTCGTTGAGAAAGCTCAGATCCCACCTTAGGAGTTTGTCTTTGTCACGAACCAACGCCAGCATACTGTTAATACTCGGTGCGGCAACGGCATTCCTTGGCGGTCGGCAACTGGGTGACTACACACTAAGAGTATTGCCGTTGAATTTCGGCGAGCGTGCCATGATCGCTACATGTATAGCCATGGCAGCGCTCTCCGTATTTCTTTGGATGTTTCAGTTCGTGCCGGGCACGCTGATTTCAGAAAAACGATCCCGCCTATTGGATTTCGCCATTTTCTATCTTGGGCCTTTGCTCGCGATTGCTCTAACTATTTACGGTGTGCTCGGCACTTGATCTGACTGGCCCTTGGTGTCTTACTTGAGCTTTTCTACGCGCTCGGCTACTGGGCAGTTGCCGGAATGACGAGCACTCACCTCACTTCCACTTCGCCGCTTCCTTCTGCTGCGCGCGGCGCGCACCAAGGCGGAGCAGACGCAGGAAGACCTGGCCTTCGCGGCCGGGATCGACCGGACGTTCGTGGGCCTGCTGGAGACAGGGAAGCGCCAGCCCTCGCTCAGCGTGCTGTTCGCGCTGGCTGAGGCGCTGGGCACGACGCCCGACGCGCTGGTGAAGGAAACCCGCAAGCTGATGGCGTGATCAGGCTTCCTTGTTGTCACGCCACAGAGCGGCGGGCAGCATTTCGGTATCTGTGTTCAGGCGCTCCGCCGCTTCGAGCAGCATGCGGACTTGCCGCTGGTTGAGCATGCTGATTGCGCCGGCCATGACCATCACAAGATTGCCGCTATCGGCGAGGCGCACGAGCGCGCCAGTGTTCATGCCGAGGCTGACGGTGCCGAGAACCTGGTAGCCCTTATGACGGCATGGGCCGGCGCATCCTGCAGAAGGTCACCCACAACGGCGTGACGACCTACCAGCGCTACCAATGGTGCGGCACGCGCATATGCCAGCAGCGCCCCGCCAGCGGCACCAGCCGCACGCGCTCATATCTGCTGACCGGCGAATACGACTTCACGGCCAGCAAGAAATACGTCTACTTCACGGACTACCTTAAGAGCGTGCGCGACCTTGCCGACGCGGACACGGGGGCTAGGGTCGGCACGCTCGATTACACGCCCTATGGCGCGGTGCGCGCGAGCGACGGCACGCTGCCGGACTTCCGCTATGGCAAACTGCTTTGGACTGGTGAGGTTGGACTTTATGCTTCCAGGACACGGTTCTTTGATCCAGGCAATACGCGATGGTTGAACCGTGACCCCATCCTTGAACGCGGTGGCATCAACCTCTATGGATATGCGCGCGCGAATCCGGTCAATTTCTACGATTTTCTTGGACTGACGCCGCAGTTGCCGCCTGGTCTGCAATTGCCATCAACGCAAAAACCAATCTCGTGCAGCGGCGTTTCTGACAGCCCGGAAGAGATAAATGCATGCAAGGATAGATGCTATCAGTTGGTATCTTGTTACTGTTATGACAAATATGGTTCTGGTCAATCAGCAATCCAGGGGCAGTGGGCGTCTTGTGGATTCTCGCTAGAGCGTCAGTGCAGAAGTCAGTGCAATGCATCAAGTGGGCACGTATTTGACCCGAATGTTGATCACCAAATTGGTCCAAGCTTTCCGCCATTCGTACCTGGCTTCCCGATACCCAAGCCTGAAGGCTGCGATAAAACGATAGGATTCTGAAACTCCATGTTTGCCTGTGCCAGCGATTAAGCTCTTAACCACTGACGTGGAGAACATGATGCGCCTTTCACTGCTCGGTTTGTTTGGTGCGCTCACGTTTGCTGGCTGCACTACATGCCCGGCGCTGCCCTTCCATGATGTAGTGAACCGAGACTCTCTGGTTTCATGCCGGGAATCTCTGATCAAGAAGGGCGTTGTACTTAACGTGGGTAACAATATCTGGGACGGCAAGGAAGATTACGGAACCTTTCAGAAAAGGCTGCATGGTGATATGACGTTGTGCCTGAAAATTGCAGCCGAACATGGGGATGCTGATCGTCAATTTTTTCTCGCAACGCACTACCTCAGAGGAAACTTTGGTCCCAAAGATATACCTCTGGCCATCAAGTGGTATACCATGGCCGCCGAGCAGGGGGTGTGGCTAGCAGTCGAGCAGGTCGGCATGATTTACGAAGATGAGCTAGGTTACCAAGACCTCTCTAAGGCGCTCTTCTGGTATGAAGTTGCCGCGAGAATCAGTCCTAGGCCCGACACAGCTAATAGATTTGCTGCCCATTTGGCTAAACAACTTCCGTCTGCGGAAGTCAGGCGGATCAAACAACGCGCAGCAGCCTGGAAACCAAAGCCAGAAACTTCAGACGTAATCGCATTGAATCTCTACGCCCAAAAGAGGATGTAATCTTTGCATGCGATATGTGAAGTGGCTGAACGTTGATCCGATACGCGAGGCGGGAGGCATCAATCTCTATGGCTATGTCGGCGGGAAACCCATTGATGCGAGTTGATCCGTTGGGATTCAGCGCCCTCGGCTATGACCTTTGGAGTCAAGAGCCTGCTCAAGATACTCTTCCCCACGGAGAGTTCCATGGGTTCGCGCCCCCCGAAAACAACATACCTGGCACAAATACTCCCATGCCGCCTGGTTATAATGAGGATGATATAATACCTTTCCCATACTATCCCACAATAGAGATGCCTAAGGTTCCGGTCGACAGATGGACAGATCGGGGCATTAAAATTCCTCGAAAAAAATGGGATAGAGGAATAGAAAATCCGAAAGTTATTCAAGAGGCTAGCTGCCCAGCAACTTCTGAAACAAAACTCACTAGCTCTTCGCTGTTCAAGGTAACGAGTTCATCAGATAAGACTTGGTCAGGTCGGTGAGGGTAAAAAAATGAATCTGTCGCGCTTGCTGTGCCTTAGTATTACCTCATGCCTTGCCGTTATGCTGGCACTTGAGAGTTTAGCGGAAGCAAAGGCGAGTTCTTATGTTGTTGGAGTTAGACAGCACAACTCAGAACGAGAGTTTCAATCGTTCCAGTGTAGTTTCTCAAGCAAATGCAGAGCGGAATTATATACCGAACTCGGACAAGGAAAGGTTGTAAACTTATCGCTTGATATCTATTCCGATGGGCGTGAAGTACACTTTAAATTCAGTAGCGGCTTGATAGGCTTGATCCATGCTTTTAGTGAAGCCGAGGAAAGCAGTGCAGTAAATGATGATTTCTTGCGGCTTGATAAGTTGGGTCATGCTAGGGGGGTGGTTGAACTCAGCTATGAAAGAGATAATCTGTATCCACTAGACCCTTCAGCAAATGCGAATTTGCGTGCCTTATTGCAGGCACCGGTGTTGAAACTCTCAGGCAAACCGATTTCTAGGCTGGATATAGTCATTTCGACCATTCCATAGTTGGCCGCAGCGCATCAAAACCTTCATCTCCGGGTGATCTTGACCCGAGATTGTGGACACGTCTGGCCCGCTGCCGGTTTGGTGGACAGTTTTCCTACTTCCACTTCGCTGAGTCCTCCTGGATCGCTTCGAACCTAATCTTTGTCTCGTCTTCGAGTTGCTTCTGGGCGCGCTTGCGGTCGGCGTCGGTCATCTGCTGACGAGCCTGCGCGCGCTGCGCCGCACGCTCCGTGATGGCGTCGGACTGGCACTCCACGGATCTCTCGTCGGCGTCGGATAGTTTCGTCCTTGGTCCAGGACGAGTC
>CAYOGS010000205.1:0-4184 GCA_964403435.1 uncultured Rhodospirillales bacterium
TCGGTATCACCGGGAATGCCGTGCAGGTCACCAACCAGGGGGATATCAGCGCCAATTCACTGACTTTGGCTGGCCCCTTGAATGCCGGCGCACTGACCTTGACAACGCCGCTCGCCATCAGTCAAGGAGGCACCGGCGCCAGCGATGCCACAACGGCGCGCACCAACCTTGGCTCCGGTGCCACCGGCGACGCACTGTTCACCGCAACCACTGCTGCCGGTGCCCGCGGCACACTCGGCTCCGGCACCACGGGTGACGCCTTGTTCCGCGCCGCCGATGCGGGCACAGCGCGCACCACGCTCGGAGCTTCGGCTTTCGGCAGTTCCATGTTCACGGTGTCTGACTATTCCACAGCGCTCGATTTGTTGGGAGCACAGACGACGGGCAAGGCACTATTTTTAAGCGAAGATGTTGACGATGCACTCGCTGTCCTGCAGTCCGGCAATCCGGTCGGGCGATCGGTGTTCAAGGCCGGCACGGCCACTGCGGCGCGCAGCGCGCTGGGCGTCGGCACGGTTGGGGAAGCGGTCTTCACCGCCGGCACAGGCGCCGTGGCGCGCGCCGCTATCGGCGCTGGCGCCACAGGCGATGCTGTCTTTGCTTCTGCCAACCCGACAACGGCCTTGACCGCGCTCGGACTGATCGGCGGCAGCTCGACTTTGGATATCGGTATCACTGGTACAGCGAATACTGCGATTTATCTGGCAGACGGTGGCAATATCCTGGCCGGCGTAGTGCCCATCCTGCGTGGCGGCACCGGCGCGGGTGATGCCGCAACAGCGCGCAGCAATCTCGGTGCCGATAATGCCAGTAATTTGTCTGGTGGCACCTTAAGCTGGTCACGTCTGCCCACCAGTGGGGTGACAGCCGGTGCCTATAATTGGGGGACGGTCAATCAATATGGGCTCGTTGAGTCCGCGCAGAATGTTGTCATCAACAGCCTTAGCGAAAACGATAGTGGCATTACGGTAAGCGACAGCACGAAGGATGCAGGCAAGGATGGGCAGATTGTCTTCATGCTGGAAGGCGAAACTAAAGCTCTCATGGATAATCGTGGTTTTCTGGGACTAGCGACCACAACGCCGCAAGACCGGCTGCATATCGCCGGCGGTACTGATGGCAACAGCATTCTGCGGCTGGAAGGGGAAAATACCAGCGAACGGTTGTTCCGGCTGACCACAGCTGCCGACACACGATGGGAATTTGGCGCCGATGGCGCCAAGGAAGATGGCAAAAATGTTGGCAGTGATTTTGTCATCCGTAACTATGACGATGCCGGCAAACAACTCGGCACGCCCATCAGCATCGAGCGCGCCACCGGCAATGTGACCATCAACGGCACGGTCACGGCGACAAATTTCGTCGGCGGTGGCGCCGGCAGTAATATCACACTAGGCGCCAGCGCGGCGGCGGCCAACCCTAGCCGCAATAGCGAGGCTGGCACAGGCCTCTTCAGCCCAGCCACTGGCGTGGTCGCCGTTGCGAACGCTGGAGCGGAATCGCTGCGCGTGGCGGCCAATGGTAATGTCGGCATCGGCACCAACAATCCCGGCGTCCGCCTGGAAGTTGCCGCCACCGGATGGAGCAACGCGACCGGTGGCGAAGCGCGCATCACCAATTCGAATTTGATCGGTTCTGGCCTGACGCTGAAGGCCACCGGTACCGGCGGCGCTTCCTATTCCCTGCTCTCCACTGCGACCAGCGCCGGCATCGGCGCCGGGGGGTTCGGCATTTATGATCATGCCATGGACGCTTATCGGCTGGCCTTTCCGCTCAATGGCGGCTTGCGTATCCCGGCCAACGCTGGCACCGACAATTTCGCGACTCCTGTCGGGTCATCCGTTCCCACTAAAATCAACATCCCGCTCTTTGATCCAGGTGCCTTTGGTCAGATTCTGATCGCCGGTCTGCCTGCGACGGCCGCTGCATCGGCGCGCGCCATGAGCTTCGTTGATGCTCGCACTGTTCAGCATCAGCCGACGCTCGGCGTCTTTTCGCCGAACGAGCAGCAGATTATGGGGCTGACCTATGATGGCTCGAACACCGCGGGTTATCTCAGCTCAACCGTTGCCCTTGGCTTCAAAGTCAACGCCACCACGGAAGCCCTGCATATTGATACGATCGGCAATGTGGGTCTCGGCACCAGCACCCCGGCCAGCCGTCTGACGGTACAGATGGCTTCCGCCAACAGCACGCCATTAAGGCTCAACACCACCTCCGGCACAGCCATTTTCAGCGTCAATGCGGATCAAACCAACAATTTTGTCGACCTGGTGGGGCCTGGTGGGAGCCTGCGTTTCTTCGCCGGCGCGGGTAATATCACGTCCTACGCCAATTTCGCCGTGGCGGGCGCCGCAAGCTTCGTCGCGCAAAGTGCGGCGCAGGTTCCTGCTTCTATTCTAGCCGCCTCTGGCCAAACAGCAAATCTGCTCCAAGCAACTTCAAGCGGCGGCGCTACTGGTGACAGGTTGGTCCTAACGGCCGCCGGCAATGTCGGCATCGACGCAACCACACCAAATACGTTGCTTTCACTGAGCCCTGCCAACGGCAACCAAGCCAAGATCACATTGTGGGAGGCTAGTGCCACCCAGCATTACGGTTTTGGCATTACGTCTGGCCAACTCAATTACGACACGCTCGGTTCGCATGTGTTTTATTCGGGCGGCAAGAACGGCAGCGGCGCGGAGCTGATGCGCCTTAACACCACAGGTCTCGGCATCGGCAAATCACCGGCAACGAAACTAGACGTGAACGGCACGATCGGTGTCGGCGGAGTGAATGCGCTACAACTCACCAGCGGCGGCAATCCGATCTTGGGTAACACCGCCATGAGCACCACGCTGGCGCCGCTGTCCGTCGGCATCGGGCGCGACGCTCTGGCTCTGGTCAGCACCGAAGCCAACAGCGTGGCCGTCGGTCACCAGGCGCTGGCTGCGGCAACTACCGCAACCAATAATACGGCGGTGGGCTATCGAGCGCTCACCCTTGGCACCAGCGGCAGCAACACGGCGCTGGGTTATAATGCTCTGGCTGCCACCACTACCGGCGCGAACAACACCGGCATCGGCGCTTTTGCCCTGCTTGCCCAAAACCTTGGCTCCGGTAATGTTGCGCTCGGGCGCGGGGCGCTGTCTTCCGTCACCTCCGGCAGCAACAATCTCGGCTTGGGGTATAGCGTCGGCTCAACTGTCCTAAACACGGGCAGCAACAACATCCTCATCGGCACCAGCAACGCGGTAACGACACCTGCGGCGGACACCAGCAACTGGATCAATCTTGGCAACCAGTTTGTGTCTGATTGGGCTCTCACAGGCTCGGAAACCATCGGCCTCAACCGCAACAGCACTGGCACGCCGGGCACCACGGCGCTTATCGTTGGCACCGGCGCCAGCAACGGCAATGGTGCCCTGCTCACGGCTGCGGGTGTCTGGACCAACGCGTCTGACCGGCGCATCAAAGAAAACATTCAACCGCTCGGCTATGGCTTGGACGCGGTCATGCGGCTGCGGCCGGTAGCTTATCAGATGAAGGGCACGCAGGAAAAGCAGATCGGCTTCATCGCCCAGGAGGTGGAGCAAGTAATGCCGGAGGTGGTGGTGCGGCCGGGTGACTTAAACGACCCATCTCAACATTACACTTTGGCCTACGGCAATATGGTGGCGGCAACCGTTAAGGCCATTCAAGATCTCAAAGTCGAAACTGACGAGTTGCAAAAGGAAATGGCAATTATAGGCCCTGCATCATGGTATATTGGACATTCGAACGCCCAGCAACCGACAACAATAGGTTGTGACCCATCCGTCATTAGGTTTCTTGCCGGTGGTATTATTGTCCTGTTGCTTGGCCTTGGCGGGCTTGGCATGATGGTGTTCCGCCTGCGGCGGGAGGTGCGGAGACTGCAGAAGGTGACGTGAATGCGGGTAGCGCGGCGGTTATTGGCCTGGGGACTCCTAGTTTTGATCGGCGTCGTACCTGGTGTAACGCAGGCGGAAGAACCACCTGCCAAGCTTGTGGTGTCCCCGGCCAAGCCCGCAACGGCTCCCGTTAGCGATGCTGCACCATCTGACGGTGGCGTGCTGATTGACCCATCGCGTAACCCCGAGAAAATGCCGCCCCATGAATTCCTGGCCGCCTTCAGCGCCTTCCTGGAAAACCCGACGCTGCCGCAACCCATCGCGCCGGAA
>CAYOGS010000206.1:0-4182 GCA_964403435.1 uncultured Rhodospirillales bacterium
GTATGTGGCACTGTCATACGATCATCGGATCATTGACGGGCGCGAGGCTGTGACCTTCCTGGTTCGCGTTAAGGAATGCATTGAGAATCCGGAACGCATCCTGCTGGACGTCTAGCCGATGTCGCAGTCCACACACTTGGCTGTAACGATAAAATGGTGCACGCTGTTGCTGCAATTGTTGTTGGTGACGCCGGCTGCCGCCGAGCCACAAAGCCTTGGTGCATATGAAGCTAGTATCATCCGCAGTTGTCAGACAGATGCCGACTGCAGCATAAAGGATGTACATAATTGTTGCGGCTATTTTCCGGCGTGCGTCAACAGAGAAGCAAAAACTGACCCTGATCTTGTACGGCGTTTATGTGAAAATGAACAAATGGGTGGTATTTGTGGCTTCCCAGAAATCAGCGGCTGCCGGTGCATCAACAAGCTCTGCGCGGAAGCTGGCGGCAACAGCAGTCAATCAAATCCGGTTGAAAAATAATCACGCTATCGTTAGGCAGGAAATATGAGCAACAATCAGTATGATTTGGTGGTCATTGGCGGCGGGCCCGGCGGCTACGTGGCAGCCATTCGCGCGGCGCAATTGGGCATGAATGTGGCATGCGTAGAAATGCGCCCTTCTTTAGGTGGCACTTGCCTCAATGTAGGGTGCATTCCCTCAAAAGCCTTGCTCACGAGTTCGGAGAAATTTGTTGAGGCCAAAGAACATTTCGCGAAGCATGGCATCAAAATCGGTAGTGTTAGTCTCGACCTTTCAACGATGATGGCGCATAAGAACAAAGTCGTAAAAGATAATACGGCAGGTATTGACTATCTATTCAAAAAAAATGGCGTCACGCGTTTGACAGGTCGCGGTGTCATTGCCGGTCCCACCCAGGTATTGGTCAAAGGCGACAAAGAGACGCAAGCACTTCAGGCCAAAAATATTCTGATCGCCACGGGTTCTGAATCTACGCCATTGCCCAACATCAAAGTGGATGAAAAGCGCATCGTGACATCAACTGGAGCACTGGAATTGGCTTCGGTACCTAAAACAATGGTCGTCATTGGTGGCGGCGTGATTGGGCTAGAGCTAGGTTCCGTCTGGCAGCGGCTGGGTACACAGATCACAGTTGTGGAATTCGCAGACCGTATACTGCCCACGATGGATGAAGAAGTTTCAAAGCACATGCTGCGTATCCTAGGTAAGCAGGGCATGCAGTTTAAACTTGGTTCCAAGGTCACCAGCGCAGTGCCCGGTGCGCATGATGTTGGGCTTACGCTCGAAGCCGCCAAGGGTGGCAACCACGAAACTATGATTGCCGATATCGTGCTGGTCGCCGTCGGCCGTCGGCCGTATACGGAGGGGCTTGGCCTGGAGAATGTTGGCATTCAGCTCGACGAACGCAAGCGCATCAAGACGGATGCGCATTTCCAGACAACAGCACCTGGTATCTATGCCATCGGCGACGTTATCGCTGGCCCTATGTTGGCGCATAAGGCGGAAGATGAAGGGGTGGTCTGTGCAGAACTACTAGCCGGTCAAAAGCCACATATAAATTACGATGCCATACCCGGCGTGGTGTATACCTGGCCTGAGGTCGGTGCCGTGGGCAAGACGGAGGAAGAACTAAAACAGGCCGGCACCGCCTACAAAACCGGTAAATTCCCGTTTACGGCGAATGGCCGCGCTCGCGCAATGGGCGACACGGAAGGATTCGTGAAAATACTGGCCGACGCGGTCACGGATCGAGTGCTGGGTGTCCATATCGTTGGACCGGATGCCGGTACGCTCATCGCGGAGGCGGCAATGGCTATTGAGTTTGGCGCCAGCGCCGAAGACATCGCCCGCACCTGTCATGCTCATCCGACCTTGAATGAAGCTGTCAAGGAAGCCGCCCTCGCCGTGGACGGCCGTGCGCTCCACATTTAGCGGCGACCGAAGGCTATGAATTCATCAAAATAATACAGCACGTTCTCATAGATTGTGCGCTTGAACGGCACGGCATAGTTCAACACGGCCTGGGGCGTTTTCCAGTCGTAATCGCTGAATTCAGGTCGTTCGCCAGGCGCCAATGAGCGGCTGAGATGAATATCGCCGTTGTCGCCAAGATAACGCAACAGAAACCAGAGCTGCGATTGGCCACGGAACTTTCCGCCATAAAGTTTATTGCGGGCATGTTCAGGAAAATCATATGTCAACGGTCGGGGAAAACTTGCGACCATTTCTGCCTTGCGCGTGCCAATCTCCTCTTGCAATTCGCGCCACAAGGCATCGGCGGCACTTTCTCCCGGATCTATTCCACCTTGTGGCATTTGCCAGCCATCATCTGGACTGATCTGGTCGGAACGTTTGCCAACAAAAACACAGCCGGCATCGTTGACCAGCACAATGCCGATATTTGGCCGATAGCCCAGAACGCTCTCGTTTCCAGACTCGGTAATTATGCTGTGCCCAAGCTGCCCAATCATTTTCGCCTGTTTATATGCATGGATGTCACAGCGGCTCACGCCTTGGCCAATCCCTACTGCCACGGAATGATGGTGGGTAAGAGGGTGAGATACGCCCAATGATATGAGAGAAATTGCCGAGAGCTTGCCGATAGACTGGCTGTTTTAAAGCCGGAGAGATACGAAGAAAATCGTGCGGGTCAAACCAATCATAGTTTCGGAAAGCCGGAATGCTTTCGCCCTCCTCCGGACGCGAGAGATCTATTTTTCCACCAAAATAACGCAGCAATATAGGAGTCAGGATTTGTCCACGATACTTCTCGTTGCCACCCGCCGTGAAATCGAGACGGCAAGGCTTCGCCGCCATGGCAATTATTGCTGCTTTAATACCGTCCCCGGCCTCTTCGCGCAATTCACGTAAGGCAGCCTCGTTTTCCTTTTCTTGTCCGGTCACACGGCCACCGCTCAAATATTGTTTAATGCCACCTTGCGGCAATTGCCAACTAGGCATCTCATGGGCTGGAGCGTTACGTTCGCCAGCAAAAATTTGTCCCGAGGCATTGAACAATACCAGCAACACCCCGAGGCGATAGGGCGCCTTGCCATCTAAGGGGTCAAAAATTGCTGTCCTCGTCTCGATCATTAACGTGTACTTATTTTAATGCCGCTGAGAAAGGCATAAGTAGAATACCAAGTTCCGGAAGAGTCGGCAACCAGCGATGCAGCCTATCAATCGCGAGTGGTGAAGCATAAATTAAGCATACAGCAGTTCCGCGCTTGAGTGCTGTGGCTTCTGTTTGAGCAAAGATTTCGTCAATTTCTTCAAGAGTCATATCGGGTTGAACCATCAAGTCAGCTCCTGCCGCCGGTTGCTTAGCTTTTTCCGCTTGATCCAGCAGCGCACCACGCCCATTTAGACGCACATCAAAGAGCGCTAACCCCCGTTGGCGACTTTCCTGAAGCAATATTTGAGCAGATTTTGGTACACTTAGGTAGCGGCTTCCGGTGAGTGTCGTGAGGCCGATATAGCCGCTGCCCAAACTCATGAATCGCCTTAGCCGACGAATATTTTCGTTAGCGGAAAGATTAGTTAGCAATGTATCGGGACCTGGGTCGCTTTGAGGATAGTCAAATGGCTCGGCCGGCAACGCCAGTAACGTCTCGTGACCGGCTCGGCGTGCCTGTTGCAGGATGTCCGACAGGTCATCTGCTTGGGCGTCAACAACCAACGTTACTGCTCCCGGAAGTCTTTCGACGACCTCATTGGTAATCGTCTTGCCTGTCCCAAGACCGGCAACCACAATTATTGCTTTGGGCTTGCCACTCACCGGTCCCGCTGGGCGCGCATAAACCTGCCATGGCGCACGGCCATCTTCGGCTATTTTCGGTAGCGTCTTTGCCTCACCAAATGGTTCTGAGAGTTCTGGGATAGGAGCCTTAGTAAGTTCGATTCTGCTTTCCGCCGGCACCTCCGCTAGATGCCCTTGATCGCGTTGCGTTATTGTTCGGAAGTTCTGGCCAGTGGTAACAGGCGGCGGCTGAGGCACATCACCAAGTCGCGTTGACGCTGCAGTCTGGGCTGAGGCGATGGCTTCCTGTAAAGCGCGCTGAGTTTCATGCTGCGAGCGAACACTGATCTTTTCGATACCACTCTCAGGAGGAGTGAGAAAGGAAAGCGCCAATGCAACGATCAACCCTGCTGTCGTAGCCATGACAGCAAACGTTGGAATTCTTGCACGAAGAGCCCCAGTC
>CAYOGS010000207.1:0-4181 GCA_964403435.1 uncultured Rhodospirillales bacterium
GTACGGTTCAGATGATCGAGCAAAGGCTGGTGCTGAGACTCGCATGGATGAAATTGCGGTTCAGGCTGGTTACGGCAAAGGCTATCGCGGCGAAATCAAGGCCAAGTGAAGCCCTAATCACGCGGGCATTTTTTCCTGCAAAACTAAATCATCGATTGCCCAGCCTTGAAAGAGGCAAGTGCCTATTTTTTTGCCGACAGCGATCGCGTCAACATTATCGCAACGGTAGAATATGAGCGATTCCGGACGTAGTTGTTTAATAGCACCTTTGACATCTGGCTGATCATACTGTCCTAAAACATCATTGCTCGCACGAAGTTTAAGCCAGTCAACGCTCAGTTTGCCGCAATTCAAGATCGGCAGCATTGCAGGATGAAGTGCGTCAAGCGTAATCTGAAAACCTTCGCGGCGCAGCGTTTCAATGGCGGCGATTGTAACATCGTAATTCATGAGAAATTCGCCACGATTGATCTCAAACGTCATCTGCCGCCGTTTTTCAGGGGAGAGTGTGTGTAAAAATTTGGCAAAAGGCGCGCCCATGACACTCTCTACGGCGATATTAAGATTTATGGGGCCACCTGCCAGGGTTTCCGGTTGCTCTGCAAAGGTATTGAGCAGGCGGTAATCCAATTCACTGCACAATTCCATGAATAGCCGTTCTGGCGTGCGGATTTCCAGGCGTGGAAACCGCTCACGGCGCAAATCTTCAACGCTAACGAAGTATTCCGTACTGGCGATTTGCCACCCATCTCCAATGCGACGGTAGATTGGTTGGCTCCGTACATAGCGTCGCAGATCAATCTTTGCGAAGAGCTTGATAATTTGGTCAAGAGCCCATGGGGTCAAGGCGCCTCGCACCTGCTCGCCGAGCAGCGCGACTTCCGGACTATCTTCGCTGCTTCCGAGTTGCGCGGCTGCGCGTGCAGTCTCAATATAATGATTGCCGCGTTCACGCACGAGGCTGTAATCCTCCGGCAGGTGATAACTATGGATTAATTCTGCCTTCGCCTCTTGGGATGTAAGCGCTTGTTCCAGCATGAGTGGAATGCCACTGTTATCAGGAGCAATGACGAAGACATCACCAAGGCTCATAACATGAACCTGGCCGCCCTCGCGCAGTATCGGCGGCGTTAACAAGCGCAAAATGGCTTCGCGCTTTTCCACATCGGCCATCAAGGCCGGCAGCGCGCTGAACACGACATTGATTATCCGGCATGGCTTACCCTGACGGTGCAAGTGGCGTAGGCGCATGACGAAATCCTGCTCGCGCACTATATCGCCGGGTAAGACCTTGACATCATCAGATTCATAAACGCGCATGAACAGCCGCTCCCAGGCGCAAACCAGTACTCACGCTATCACCGCCAATCCTAAACTATCCTTAAGGTTTTGCGAGCGCGTAAAAGGTCATTTGGTGGGTTGATATTCCGGCAGTGGACGCCGTTTGGTCACCGGGATTTCGGCGGGGCGCTGCGGAGTAGGGGCGGTCAAGTTGTTGCCGCCAGAAAGGCTGGAGGATATATGCTCGCCTTGCCGCTCCGCGAAATCGAGCAACTTCTGAACCAAAGGGGCGTTCAACAGAATCGGGGCAAGCAAGGCAGTCGCCGCAGCGCCATAGGCAAGAGCGCGCTTCACAGCTTCAACACTGTCTGCGCCACGGAGGCTTTAGACGCCGGCGCGGCCGCTCTAGCCGAGGGCAGCGGTTGTTGTGCGGTCAAGACAATCTGTGGTCGCTGAGGCGCCAACTCAGATTGCAGATTAAGTCCGAGTGGAGCCAGCAGGGGCAGCGCTGACGCGCCAACAGCTTGCGCACAAAACTTAAAATTATCCCAAATCGTCGCCATTTCACTCTCCTATGCAGCTGCTTGCTAGCAAACACCCGCATGCCGGCCAAGGGTTTCTTTTATTTGCCGTTCTTCCCGATGGCGCGCCGCAAGGCTTTCAACGCGATCTTAATCTGTTTTTGAGCCGTGCCACCCGCCTGGCTACGACGTTCCACAGCCTGCAGGTAGGAAAAGCTGTAATCCTTGCGCACAGCAAGTTTGCGCTCGCGCAAAACCTCGTTTACGCGCGCCAAAGGCAATTCATGGACTTGGACGCCAGCCGTTTCCGCTTGTTGCACCAGTGCGGCTACAGCTTGATAAGCATCGCGGAACGCGGCACCATCACTGACGAGCGCGTCGGCGATCTCAGTAGCGAGGATATGCCCTTGCCGGCACAACTGGTCGGCACGCGCCGAGTCGAACTGCAAAGCGGCGATGAAGGGTGGCCAGACAGTCAGGCAGGCGTTCGCCTCGTCCAGCGCCGACATCAGCACTTTTTTCATTTCATGCAAATCGCTGCCGTAACTCGTGGGCACCGTGCGCACGAGCGATAAACCGTCCATGAGCGCGCCGATAAGATGCGCGCCGCGGCCGCGGGTCAACTCCGCCACATCAGGGTTGCGCTTGTTCGGCATGATTGAACTGCCCGTTGACCAGGCTTTAGGCAATTTGAGCAAAGCAACTGGTGTCGCTGCCCAATATACACAATCTTCTGCCAAGCGACTGAGATGTGTGCCGAGGAGCGCAAGCGCGTTCAAGGCTTCCAGCATGAAATCGCGGTCACCGACGGCGTCGTAGGAATTGCGGGGCGGGGCGGCGAAGCCCAGCTCTTGCGCGATAGATTTGAGATTAATGGGCAGTGGCGTTCCCGCGAGTGCAGCTGCGCCCAACGGCATCACGGCCATCGCCGTCTGTGCCCCGCTCTGCATTCGGTCAAGATCACGCCGGAAACCTTCCGCATGGCCAAGAATAACATGAGCCAGGCGTACCGGCTGGCCGTGCTGCAGATGCGTGGCGCCGGGTATGATGACGTCAATCTGCCGCTCAGCCAGATCCGCCAGCGCTGTCAGCATACTCAGAAGTTTGACCGTCAGCGCAGCCAGTTCGTCCCGCACATAGAGGCGTAATGTGGTTGCAATCAGATCGTTACGTGAGCGGCCTGCATGCATTTTCTTGCCGAGATCACCACAACGCTCCGTGACATAGCGCTCCAAATGCATATGAATGTCTTCGTCGCGCACCGTCCATACAAACGTGCCGGCTAATATGGATTTGAGAGCTTCCTGCAAGGCCAGTTCGATCTTGCGGACATCAGCTTGCTTGAACATGCCAGGCAGGGATGCCAGCCCATGAAGCCAGGCGCTCTGCACGGCGACTTCTTGGCGGACGAGGCGCCGATCTTGGGGAATACCATGCGTGAAATCAAACAAGGCATCGGGCTGAGTTTCGTTTAGTTTGCTTTGTAGAATAGGCATGATGATTCGCTATTTGTTTGAAACTAAAGTTTTATTTGCATATTCCTTAGCATAGGATTATATACCCTGCACACAGAAATGCTGCATTAGTCGCACCGGATCGCGTAGCGCTCCGGCGCTTGGCTACCGGCGCTGTGTTTCCAACCTTTCAGGAGTTCGCGCATGTCAAACCCCCAAGCTGGTCAATCGGTCTTAATTCTAGTGGCAAATGGTGTTGATGAACTACAGTTGACCGAAGTGCAGAGGGCTTTGACCAAGGCGGGTGTTAAGTTTTGTACGGCAGCTCCAGAACAAGGACTGGTGAACAGTTGGCATGATGCCGCCTGGGGGCATTATTTCCCAGTAGATCGCGGCATAGGTGAGGTGTTGGGCTCAGATTTCGACATACTCGTTCTGCCTGGTGGCGAACGCGCCATGACCAAACTGAAGCTTAATCTTCATACGCGACGCATTATCAATCACTTTTTTGATGCTGGTAAGACCGTCGCTGCAATCGCCGAAGGAGTAGGTTTGCTCACTCTGGCAGCTCGTTGTGCCGGACGTAGCGTGGCTTCACAGCCTAGTCTTGCCGCTGATATTGCCGCCGCGCAAATGACGGTGGCAACCGAGAATACCATGAATGACGGCGACCTTCTGACTGCTCAGGGACCGGCCTTGCAAGAATGGGTTGGCGCCTTACTGTCTGAAATCAACTGCAGCACCGATGTGCAAGTTGCAGCCTGAACGCCGCGAGCGGCTACGATGCCCAGCAGTAACCCCACCGCGGCCGTTCGTATAATCGGCAATGAAATCCGGACCCGGAGGCCTCAGGATTCTAACTTAAAGCAAATCTCCATCCGACAGTTTCCGGCCGGCATCAAATGGGTGGACGCGCGGGTGGAGC
>CAYOGS010000208.1:0-4145 GCA_964403435.1 uncultured Rhodospirillales bacterium
GCCGATGCCTTGCGCTTCAGTCGCAATATTCCCGCCATTAAGCTGGCGGCGCAACTGCGGCGGCCCACATTGTATCAGTTCTTCACACAGGCCAATCTCACCAAGCTACGGCCGGAGCGTGAATACGGACTTTCTCTCGTACTGGGCGGTGCCGACGTTACTTTGCGCGAATTAACAGCACTTTATGCCATGCTCGCGAATGGTGGCGTCCTGCAGCAGTTGCATTTCACAATGGCTGTGTCTGAGACGCCGGCTAAACGGTTGCTGAGCCCGGAAGCCAGCGCCATGACTCTAGAAATCTTGAGCCACACACCACATCCCTGGCGATCGGAAGATGAAGGCACCCTGGCTTGGAAGACTGGAACCTCCAACGGGTTCCATGATGCCTGGACGGCGGGTGTGTTCGGCGACTATGTCCTGGTTGTGTGGGTTGGAAATTTCAACGGTGCGGCTAGTCCGGCATTGGTGGGCGTGCGCTCGGCAGCGCCACTGTTCTTCCGCCTGGCAGGTGCTTTGCGGCCAACGGCCGGGTTTGCGCAGCAAGCGGCACGGCTACGGCAAACGCAAGCGCGGCAGATAGCAGTGTGTGCCGCCACTGGAGCGCCGGGTGACGCCCTGTGCCCTGGCGGTCTGGTCTCAAGCTGGTATATTCCTGGTGTTTCGCCGTTGCGCGGCATGGATGTCATGCGGCCGCTGCTGGTCAATCTGCAGACGGGGCGGCGCGCCTGCCGGATGCAACCCGGTGTCACCGGCTACCGGAATTATGCCCTATGGCCAAGCGCGGTACGGCAAACCTTGCACCTGGCCGGACTCTTGACGCCTGAAGTCCCACAATTCGAGCCCGGTTGCGAGGCCGATGCTGTGGCAACCGATGACGCTCAACAACACCGCCCGCCGACCATTACCACACCGCAGCCACATGTCATTTATCAGGCCAGGCCGGCCGGCACGCAGGGTGAGGCAATATTGCTCCGCGCCTCGGCGGATAGTTTGAGTCGGCGGCTCTACTGGTTCGCGGATAGTCGCTATCTCGGCCAGACCGCGCCTGAGGCCAGCCTGGCTTGGCAACCCGAGCCGGGATATTACACCGTGCGGGTAACGGATGAATTCGGCCACAGCGCCAGCGTCAAGACTAAGGTCAGTTATGCGCCTTAAGTATCATGCCCTTGCGTCGGCCCCGGCTTTTAGAGATGATGCCGCCACAGCTTATTATTTTACCGTTATGACCTGAGTTTACGATGCCAATTGACAAAACCTATGATCCCTCAACCACCGAGGCGAAGCATTATGCCCAGTGGGAGCAAAGCGGAGCATTTGCCTGCCAGCCGACATCCGGCAAGCCACCTTATACAATCATGATGCCTCCGCCCAACGTGACAGGCAGCCTGCATATGGGCCATGCGTTGACCTTCACGCTGCAAGACGTGCTGGTGCGCTATCAGCGCATGGCGGGAAGGGATGTGCTATGGCAGCCTGGGACAGATCATGCCGGCATCGCCACCCAGATGGTGGTGGAGCGCGATTTGGCGCTGGAGCAGACGAGCCGACAAAAATTAGGACGTGAAGCGTTTCTGAAACGTGTATGGGCGTGGAAGGAGCAATCCGGCGGCACGATCACGCGGCAGTTACGGCGCCTTGGCGCATCACCAGACTGGGCTCGTGAACGCTTCACGATGGACCAAGGCTTGAGCCAGGCCGTCAACAAAGTGTTTGTGGAACTTTATAAGCAAGGCCTGATTTACAAAGACAAGCGGCTAGTCAATTGGGATCCGAAGCTTCTGACCGCCATCTCGGATTTGGAGGTGGAGCAGAAGGAACTGAAGGGCCATATGTGGCACTTCCGCTACCCGTTGGCCGACGACCCGACGCAGTATCTCTGCATCGCCACCACGCGACCAGAAACCATGTTGGGAGACGGTGCCGTGGCCGTGCATCCCGATGATGAACGCTACAAGCATTTGGTTGGCAAGCTGGTACGACTTCCACTCGCTGATCGGTTGATTCCAGTGATTGCCGACGAGTATCCCGATCCGGAAAAAGGTAGCGGCGCTGTAAAGATCACGGCGGCGCATGACTTCAACGACTTTGAGGTCTGGCAACGTCACCGTGACAAGGAGTATTTCCAGAAGCAGAAGAATGGCGGTTTGATCAATTTGTTTGATCAACATGCCTGCCTGAACGAAAACTGCCCCAAGCAGTATCAGGGGCTGGATCGGTATGAAGCGCGTAAGCGCGTGATCGCTGATTTGGAAGCAGCAGGCCTCGTGGACAAAATCGAGCCGATTACGCATGTGGTGCCACATGGCGACCGTTCGGGCGTGGTGATCGAACCGTGGCTTTCTGAGCAATGGTATGTGGATGCCGCGACGTTGGCCAAGCCGGCGCTGGCGGCGGTGCGCTCGGGCAAAACCCAATTCGTGCCCAAGCAGTGGGAGAATACTTATTACGCCTGGCTGAATGAGATTGAGCCGTGGTGCATCAGCCGCCAGCTCTGGTGGGGGCACCAGATTCCGGCGTGGTATGGATCGGACGGTAAGGTTTATGTCGCCGAGACCGAAGCAGAAGTACGCGCGCAAGCCGGTGTCGGAGTGACGCTGCAACGTGACTCGGACGTGCTTGACACCTGGTTTTCTTCGGCGCTTTGGCCATTTTCCACGCTGGGATGGCCGGAGAAAACCCCAGAGTTGGCGCGCTATTACCCCACAGATGTGTTGGTGACGGGTTTTGACATTATATTCTTCTGGGTCGCCCGTATGATGATGATGGGCATGCACTTCATGGGCGAAGTGCCTTTCCGCCACGTTTATATTCATGCGTTAGTGCGCGATGAAAAAGGACAGAAAATGTCCAAAGCCAAGGGCAACGTCATTGACCCCTTGGATATGATTGACAAATTCGGTTGCGATGCGCTGCGTTTCGCCGTGACGGCGCTGTCTACACCCGGCCGCGATATCAAGCTGTCGCCGGCACGCATCGAAGGCTATCGCAACTTCGCTACTAAATTATGGAACGCCGCGCGCTTCTGTCAAATGAACGGTTGCGTGTTTGACGCCGCTGTTGATCCTGCAAAAGCTCAATTGCCGCTCAATCAATGGATATCTGGCAAAACGGCGGAGACGGCATCACGACTGACCGCACATTATGCCGAGCATCGGTTCGATTTGGTGGCGCAAACGCTCTATCAGTTTGTGTGGAACGATTTCTGCGATTGGTATGTCGAACTGGCTAAACCTATCCTGCAAACGGATGGCGCTGCTGGCCAGGCGGAAACACGTGCTATGGCGGCCTGGGCCCTGGCACAGATGTTGAAATTGCTCCATCCGGTTATGCCCTTTATCACGGAAGAGCTTTGGGAGGGCCTTGGGGCCGCTCCTGGGAAAATGCTGATGTTGCAGACGTTGCCGCATTTCGGTGTGAGTTTGGCCACGGATGCCGCACAAGAGGTGGATTGGCTAATCAGGTTGGTTGCGGAAATCCGATCGTTGCGTAGCGAATTAAACGTGCCTGCAGGTGCCATGGTACACTTGCAGGTCAAGGACGCCGGGTCAGTCACGCGGAGCCGTTTTCAAACGCATTCAGCGACGATCCAAAGGTTGGCGCGCGTGGAGCAAGTGGGGTTCATCGCCACTTCGCCGCGGCAGGCAGCTTCGATGGTATTGGATGAGATGACGGTCTATTTGCCGCTCATCGGTCTAATCGACGTTGCGCAGGAACGTGTCCGGCTGGAAAAAGAAATCCAGAAGCTTCAACAGGAAATCACAAAATTGAGGCAGAAGCTGGATAATCAGGAGTTTGTCGCCAAAGCACCGCAGGATGTGGTCGCCGAGCAACGGCAAAGATTGGAAGAACTGCAAGGCATTTTGGCAAAGACTCAATCAGCATGGCAGGTGGTGTCGGAATGAGGCTGATGCGTTACCTGTTGTGTTTTGCCAGCCTGGCGCTGCCGGTGAGCGCGGTGGCGGCGACGTGCAATTATGAACCCGACCCTGATCCGCCTATACCGGAAATCACCATCACAAAGGTCGCATGCCGCTATCTGGCCCGCCATCAAATGGTCGCAAACGCCGAGTACGAACCCGACGTGGATGTGGAAGGGCGTTCGGTCGTTCCCGCCGATTTGCCTGATATGGAGGACAGGTTGAAGC
>CAYOGS010000209.1:0-4138 GCA_964403435.1 uncultured Rhodospirillales bacterium
GCCTTGAATCTGATAGTCTGTTTGACTTGCTCAAGGCTCTCAACAACACGGATAGTCATTTTGTCGAAATCAACATTCTTCCAGCGCAAGGCCAGAACTTCGCCGCGTCGCATGCCGGTTGTAAGCGCCAGAAGCACAGGCCAATAAAGACGCGGATATGATGCCTTCAGCGCAGCTAGCAATTCAGTTGCCTGCTCAATCGTCAACGTTTCTATGGCTACCTTCTTGGCTCTTGGAGGTTTCACCCATTCGGCAGGATTCCGTATTATCAGTTGGAGCTGGACGGCATGTTTTAGTGCCGAAAAGAAGACGCGGTGAATGCCCAGTCGGGTACGCGGAGCAAGGCCTCCCGCTTTGCCATCGCGGCGGCCTGATGTTTCCCATTTGTTATATACACTTTGAATAAGAACAGGCGTCAGCTTTGGCAAGGGACTATGCCCGAAAGACGGTATGAGGAAATTTCGAACAATCTCCGCATACCTTTCATGCGTTTTTGGATTTATCTGTGAGCGGACAGTTTCAATCCATTGTTTAAGATATTCGGCGACAGTCAACCGAGAATTAACGATATGCTCGCCGTTGCTCGTATTATGCAGAATACGATACAGCTCTTTCTCGGCATCTCTTCTGTCACCCTTTACGGTCGTCGTGACCGTCCTGCGCTTGCCAGTAAGTGGATCAGTGCCGATGTCATAGCGGATTTCAAAGCTGTTGTCGGATCGTTGGCGAATATGGCCCTTATGACGCATTCTACACCTCGTAAAAAATGTTCGGTTGAAAATGGCTTTGTAGAAATCTGGCGGGGGGCTTAACAGGCGACGCCTTCACTCACGTCGGCAGATAGACTCGAACCAACGTTCGGCTTCTGCTCGGGTGATCAGCGTGGTGTGGCCGCGCTTAACGATATGTAGCCGATTAGCCGCAACTTCCCGATATAAGCCAGCTTTTGAAATCACGTAGCGCTGACAAAACTCAGAGACGCGAAAAGCTTTGGGTTCTAAATCCATAATCTTATCCTTTGCCGTTGGAAATTATCTGGAATCAAAAAGCCCCTTACTTGCGAAAGGGGATTTGGATGGGTTCAGTCGGCGTAATCTTCGCCAAACTCCTCGCCATCATTGATGGCTTCCTCAAGTGCTTCCTGTGGTGTCAGTCCGGCCTCGTAGGCCGCAAACCAACCAAGCAGTGCCGTGACATTGACAATGGGTTCTTCGGCAAAGCCGATAGTGACGGCCTCGGCATTTAAATCTGTCAGCCATTCGGCAAAACTGAGGTCTTCAAGATCAGAAATCAGGTCGTGGTTGTCTTGGTTCAAGTCGCTCATATCGCTAACTCCCCTTGCTGCGGCTGATTCTGGATGCTGACCAGACCGTGCTGGATCAGGGCTGGCATTTCCCGGTCGTAGAGTTTGGCTAACCCACGCGGCAGACCGAGGTAGGTGTCGTTGATGTTGTGGCTCGGCCATTCCTGACTGCGCCGCCAGATGGACTCGTCAGGCTTTTGCCATTCGTAGCGGGTGCATTTGCCCCGCCCGTTCCGTTCAATCAGCAAACGCCAATGGTGATGCCCGATTTGCATTGGTTCGCTGACGTGGAGCGTTCTGTAATCAACAAGTCCGGCGACCTCGGCGTTGGCGTCCAAGGCATTGCTGGGTGGCTGCAACCCTTTGAGGTATTCGACCGCCCGTGTGGCATGAGCGGCGGCACTGAAGATGAACTTCCGGTCGTTCTTCAGTATTTTTAGCCAGTTGCCGATATAGGCGGCGTGGTCTTCACGTGTTTCTGGCGTGATGCCAAGATCGGCGCAGAGGAAGGCTGAACCGATTTCGGCAACCAACTCTTCTTTGGCATAGCCCTCGTCGCCCCATCTGACGCGGCCAAAGTCTCGGTTCAGCCGCTTCTCATGCTTTGTCCAGTGGGTCGCTTCATGTGCCAGCGTGGCGTAGTAGCTTTCTCTGTCCTTGAAGGCGTCGATAGTGGGCAAATGGATTTGATCAAGCATCTCGGAATAGTGGGCACTATCACCGCCATGCCGTATCTCCGCGCCGGTGTTACGAATAAAATACTCAACCCGCTCCAATCGCCCGACTGTGGTCTGGATGGGCGGTTTTGCCGGTAGGGCAAACTTCTCCGGCAAGCCTTCAATCTGCTCCACATTGAAGACGTGATAACCCCGTAGGAACGGGATCTGCCGTTCAACATCCGCGCCAGTCTGTTCGTCCGTCTCAACCTTGGTCAGTTTATTGGCATACACAACGAAGGCGGCTTTCTCGCCTTTCTTGACCTTGCCGCCATATTCCTCAGCCTGTTTGAATGTCATCCAGGTCGGGTTAGCGAAGCCCTTGCTAGCAGCCTCGTCCCATAGGAGCAGGATATTGACGCCGTTATAGGGTTCACCCGTATGACGTAGTGGCCGTGTGATGTGGTCAATACCATCGCCGCCATTCCACGGCTTCTGCCACGGCAAGACGCCATTTTCTAAGTCGGTAATTATTTTCTGTGTTACGCGGTCGAACACACTGAGTTTTTGGTCACTGCTCATCAAAATACCTCCGGGCAATAAAAACCCCGCAAGGTGAGCCTTGCGGGGCGTCGATTGACGATGAATGGGTGGTTACAGGGTCAGGTTCTGTGTCCCGTTCTGACGGCGATCAGGATTGCTCCTCTTTTCCGGCTTTGGTTCCTGTGTCTCAGGTCGGTTCCAGATCAGGTTGAACACGCCAGGATTGCCCTTGTCCTGAAACAGCGCGGCATTGACCGGCTGTGGGAACATCGGCGAGTCGATGCTGACGGAATAATAGGTTTGCCCATCCTTCTGCTTGGCAAAGGCAAAACCAATTTCGTAAACATCCTTGGCGGGGTCCGCGATGAGACGGTAATAGTCCTTTCCATTCCGGCTGCTTTGTGGCTCCCCAGCCACCGCCACAGTGACGAACCCCAGGCCGTGAACACGCCCTAACAGTGAACCATCGTGATTTTGAACAAATGTGCCAATCTTCATATGCTTCTCCTTACTATGTTGAAGTGCCGTACCGCGTCATGCGGTCACGGCATTACCGACCCTTTCGCTTGGTCTGTAATTGCTGGGTTTGTAGTTTTTTGAGGTAATGCCGCGCTGCATCCGCCGAGATCCAAAGCACCGTGCTGCTGCCACGCTGGCGGACGCGATAAATGCGGAGGCGCCGGGATTTAAGAACAAAACTATCGGCACGAATGCATGACTGCTTCATGGGTGTTCCTTTCGGTGATGTGCGGTGTCTTAGGAGGCCAGTTCCGGCCATTTCCTGAAAAAGGCGCGCGGGTCTTTCTTGCCCCATGATTTCCAGTCAAGGATCGCCGCCGGGGGCCAGCCTGGCGCTTGCGCCTGTGGCCGCATGGGCATGGACGACGGGTTGCTGGGCCGTTCCGTTTTTGGCGTTACAAGGCGCGGCATGAGTATTTTGGCCGGCGCCAAAGGTTTTGCTCCGGTCAGACTGCTGCCCGTAAACCGGATGCGGCTGCCGGTCATGCGGCGCAACGTTGTCATAACCGGTGCTTTGATCCTGCTGTGGCGTCCTGTCGTCGAATGCCTTTGCCGGGATTTGCCGCCGCCTAACGCACCGGATGGCCTTTTGTGCTGCCGTGGCGTCGGGGTTTTCAGCCCTAGTTCCCGTTCCATCTCCCGGCACACTTCCTTGGATTTCAGCCAGTGATGGCCGGGCCAAACTGCTCTGCCGCTCACAAGGCTGACGCGGTTCCAGATAACGTGGAAGTGCTGCCGCCCGTCTTTGACGTGTTCAACGATCACGCGTTGGTGATGAAACAGCTTGTAGCCGTATTTCTCCTCGCAGCGTTCAACGATGGCCAACACCTGTTTATCGGTCAGGCTCTCGTCCTTCATTGGGTTGATGCTGATATGGTGCAACGGTTTGCTGCTGTTGGTACAGCTGGCGACTTCCCACATTTTCTGGAATGCTTGGTCGAGGTTCTTGGCTTCCGGATCACTAAGCTCGACAAGGCGCGTCTTCTCGTTTTGGCCTTGCTCCTTCATATACGCAGCGGCGGATCGATGCCCACCCCGGATATGGGATTTGATGATCATTATCTCTTACCCTCGGTCAAGGCATGTCGGAGAGCGCTTTGTGCCGCAATTAAGGCCC
>CAYOGS010000210.1:0-763 GCA_964403435.1 uncultured Rhodospirillales bacterium
GGCGCGAGGATGTGCTTCGCCATGCCCGCCAGCTGGCTGAAGTTGGCGGCGTCGACACAAGCAAAATTACGCGGAGATGCAGCGACAAAGACGCGTTCTTGTTTTCTCTCGCATCAATGGCGGCAGAGGGTGAGCGTATTCACCCCACTATGGGAGAACTGATTCCCCATTTCCTTGCAACGCCGGGAGACCTGTCCTGGGAGTCATGCGACTCCCACCTCCTTGAGCACGTCCGCGCGAAGCTCGCTCGCCGCTCCCACAAGAAGGCATTGGCAAGCAACTGCCAATTCATAGGTGACGCCCAAACTGCCCCAGATGCCCTATTTGCTCTCGATGGTCGGCTAACTAGAGAAGAGTTGCGCACCGCTCTTGTGCGCCTGAAGAAGAAGGGTGCCCCGGAAGTTGTCCTCGTGAATGCCACTCGCCAAATTCGCATGGAGGCACGCGGATGGCGGGGTGCGTTGTGCCGCTTCCTCATAATGCTGGAAGAGGTATTTGGCGCAAATCGTCCAGGCGTTTTGGTGGTAACTGACGACCCACGAAGCGCTTACACCTTGAAGGACGACCTCTGGCGAATGAATCATGAGCGCAAGGAACGCTGGTCGAGACCCGACGAATACGCCATTACGGGCATTGCTAGCGCGCTGAAGGAAGACGGGCTAGTTGCCCCTGGGCAGGCTGAAATTCGCGCACCGACTCCACGTACACTCGATGTTTCGGTGGTGGATGCCGATGCCGCCAAGGTCATCAACAAGCTCTACCG
>CAYOGS010000210.1:773-1072 GCA_964403435.1 uncultured Rhodospirillales bacterium
GGCTGGGCAAATTCCCAATCACCAAGAGTTGGCCAAGCCAGTGTGGGATGCAGGAAACTATCTAGCCCGACTGGCGGCCTTGCCTTGCGGTGTGGCTACGCTCGTGGAGTGGCTCGGCGAGAGCGGAATTCGTGACCGTACGCGTGAGGCATATAGCTGGTCGTCTTTTCACGCAAAGCTTGTAACCTTCGATGCGACGGCCGAGGCCGATTTTGAGCGGACCGTACTGCGCGAGTGCATGCTGCTTGGGACTCGGCTCTATGAGAACTACCAGCTAGGCACCCCACTTGCGCACCGCT
>CAYOGS010000210.1:1082-4101 GCA_964403435.1 uncultured Rhodospirillales bacterium
GAGCCCATGTTCTTTGATCTTCATAAGAAGAGTCTGATAGTCGTCTTCACGAGCCCCGTTTATCGCCGATTGGCAGAGCGCTATCTAACCACCTACAGCGACTACCCACCGGGCACCCAATTCGAAGACTTCCAGGAGCGCCTGCGGCTTATCTCTTCGTCTCAGCTCGAAACAGCTCTCGCCCATCTGAATGGTGCTCATTTGGTTTTCTCTGGGCTGGACGAGGACGGATTGCGGCTTGTCATCACTGATGACCGGATTCCGGCGCATACGGAACTTCTCCTGACTCAACGCAACGGACAAAGTCTTCGCGGCACTCTGAAGCCTCTTGTGCAAGAATTTCCTGCGTTCAAGCAATGGAAGCCGCGCATGGAATCCATCCTCCATCACCTCGAGCACTTGCCGGAAGGCAATCAACTCCTGGTGAATGCTGACTTCGTACTGCCGGCGTTCCGTGTCGACTTGGCGACCGAAGTCGAAGCGACCGAGGATGCCAATGACCCGGAAGCCTGGGGCATCCGCCTGGAATCTGGTGCTGTACTGCATCGACGTCCTACTCATGACGTCTATGTGTATGACCCCGCAAGCACAGATGCCACGGACCGCGGCTTTCGTGGCTGCAAGGTTCAAAGCCTGGAGCCCGGCGACAAGCTCTTTGTAATGACTTCTGAATTGCGTGAACTCGTGGAGGCCGTACTGAAGGATGCCGGTATTCCCATTGAGCATGACAAGACATTCGAAGGTGCGCTGCGCGACTACCATCAGAGCATCCTGAATGCGCTGAAAACCAAATTTCCGGGCTCCAAGCTTACTGACCAGGTGCGACAGCTTCGGGCCGCCATCCTGGAGTCGAACGAAAAGTTCGCCAAAGATTTTCCGGCTGAGCAGTCGGTGCGGCACTGGGTCAATCTTGGCGACTCACCCGATACGCCGTTCGCAGAGCTCCGCCCACAGGCCCCAATGAAGGAACCGCACTTCGCCGCATTCGCGGGTGCCCTGGGCTTTTCTAAGCTCGAGGCCGCCTACTACTGGCGCCGCGTCATCATGCCAGTCCGCAATGCACGCCGTCTCGACGGTCGTCACGTGTCCGACCTATACACCCACATGTTGCTACAGCCGGAATCTGTAATGGTTCATTCCGGCATCAAGCGCGAAACCATCAAGATGCTGTTCAACAAAGCCCGGGAAAACATCGTGACCGTTGAAGCCGTACGCCCGCCGTCTGGAGAGACCACCAATGCCTAGCCCGATTGTTCGCAGCGACCCGCAGACGCTGCACTCAACACTGAAGGAAGCCGTGGTCGACTCTTTGCTAACCATGGTTCATTCCGAGGTAAGCGGCGCTGGGCGGCACGGGAAATATCTCTACGGTGCACGGCCTCGACTGTTGCTGAACTCCGGCTTTGTACTGCCCCAGAAGGACCTTGAGAATGCTGATGAAGTAACCTCGCCTATCTGGATTTCATCACACGGCCTTAACTTTCAGGTTCAGACCGGCGTAGAGGGCGCTATATCCGTCCAGCCGAAGCTCGCCGTCTATGTCCGCGTGCTGCCGAACGAGCACGACCTGACCCGACCCAGCTGCCGTGCAGTGTTCCGCCTCCAGAAAGAAGTAACCAAGAGTATCAAGGAGACCATCAAGAAGCGCCTGGATGAAGCCTGGGAAAATGAGAAAAATAGTTACGCTTCTAAGGCCAAACACCCTGGATGGCGAACCATTCGTGAGGACATTCGCAAAGCCGTTTATGCCCAGAGAGGAATCCCAGAGAACCTAATGCAGCTCGATGCAAGCGAAGCTGCTGAAGGCGGCAGCGAAGATACGCCTCCTGCGGAGGGAGTAGTTGTGCCCGCCGACGGTGCCGGTCCGCTCATCGACGACCTGTTCGAGCCAATGGTGCCGCCGCACCAGTGGCTGCGGCTAGAAATCAACCTTCCGCCGCTCCTGCGCTCGCCGACTGAACCGCTCGTCCGCTGTCAGGCACAGGCCGCTATCCATGCCGCGCTGATGAACAAGCTGATTGCCGAGCAGCTTACGGAATGGGCAAAGAGCACGCATCCGGAGACGGGTGGTGCACTCTGGGCCTATCGCAGTGACCTAACTTTCAAGCCGAGCCAGTACAAGAACTGGTCTGAAGTCCTTGAGCGCGCCCGAAAGAGCCCCAATGCCATTCCGCTACCGGCTATTGAGCTGGGCTGGAACATTGAGCTCGTCCAGGACTGGCTCAACCCAAGTTGCAAGAACGTACTCATTGCGCTTGAAAACAAGAGCAAAGAACCGCGCACCAAGGTCGATGAAAGCGACCCCGCAATTTTCCAGGTCAATCTCGACGTCACGCTGCCGAAGCCACTACACCGCAGCCTCCAGCTTGAACGGGTAACGCCTTCCTACCGTTTTAATGCCTATCTGCGCTACCCGGCAATGGGGCACAACGGTGGCGTGGAGCTGGTGAAACAAGCTGACAACGCTGTCGTCCACATGCGGACCACTTGGGCACCCCGCTACGTTCAACCACGCATCGTCCCATCAGTCGGCGACAAAGTAGAACGGAGCGTGCGTGAGCTGAGTAGACCGGAAGGCCTCAAGCGCCTCACGCCGATTGTTGAGGAAATGCAGACTTGGCTTGATGAGTTGCCTGGTCGCATCAACTCGGCAGAAGGTATCGACCCGATAAACTTGGATGCCATTGCAGCAGAAAAACAGAAATTTCAAGAAGACCAGTTGCGCTGGAAGGAAGAAAAGAACGCGATTGCAGCAGGTCTCGCCATCCTCCAAGAGTCTGCTAATGCCTGGTCGGCGCGCGGCCCACAGAAAGACCCGAAGGCTGTTGTATTCGAAGCGTGGCTTGCAATGAACGAGGCTATGGCCAACTTCATGAAGCTACGCTTCAAAAACGACACTGGGCAATGGCATCTCTTCCAGATCGCATTTATCGTGGCGAACCTACCGGCATTAGCTTCCCGGATGCCAGAGTTTAAAGGTCACTATGTCGCCAACCGCGATGACACGGTAACCCTCCTG
>CAYOGS010000211.1:0-4076 GCA_964403435.1 uncultured Rhodospirillales bacterium
CATCAATAGCGAGCACAACCAGCAGGGATATAATCACGACAGTCGACATCAGTTTTCTACATCTCCAATGTTCATAACTGACCTTCCTCTGAGCGGAAGATGGATCAAGCAGATAAATTTGGTTGAACTTCCCTCGGTTTTATAGACATTTCTAAACTTCCAACTGGCAGCTGTTCGAACGCCAGCGGGCTCAGCAGGCCTAGATGACTGTGTCGCCGGGTACGATTATAGTAGCCTTCAATGTAATCGAACACATGCGATTGTGCCTCGGCACGTGTTGCATAGATCCGCTGTTTGATGCACTCGTTTTTTTGACTGCTGTAGAATGAATCAGCAACAGCATTGTGATGACATTTGCCACGACGGCTCATACTTGCTTCCAGCTGATGGGCCTGGCACCAACGCGTGAATGCATAGCTGCCGAACTGACTGCCTTGATCTGAGTGGATGATGACGCGGTTCTTAGGCCGTCGTCGTGTGACCGCCATCATTACGGCCTTCAAAGCCAACTCTGTCGTCATTGGAGTTACCAGGGATTGATGGAGATTAATCAGCTTCACTGCCCCTTTCGCCGCGTCCTTCTGAATCGCCTCGAACTGGGCTTTGGTTTGGTCTTCAAGTTGCTTTTGGGCGCGCTAGCGCTCGGCATCGTTCATCTGCTGACGAGCTTGCGCGCGCTGCGCGGTACGCTCGGTGATGGCGTCGGACTGGCACTCCATGATCTCGCGCCGGCGTCGGATGATTTCGTCCTTGGTCCAGGACGGTTCCGTGCAACCCAGCCCGTCGCTGTATCCCGTCTCGCACTTGCTCGCTAATGGCGGCGAGGGGAGCGCCAGCACCCCGAAAGGCGCTAACTGGTCCGCGTTGTTGGGCACGGCGCCGTCGTCGGGCAGGATCAGCATGACGGGAACGCCCTGCGCCTGGCCGGGTCTGGTCATGGTCGGTGATCCCAGATAGCAGTACGCGATGCCGGTGAAGCAGGTGGCGGTTTTGCCGCCCAGCAGCGCCAGGTGACCCCGCACCGAGCCGTTCACGGCCGCGTGAGCTTGTTGACGGCGTCCACAGCGCCCTGCGCGCCCGCCTTCACGGCGTCTTCACGCTCTTGCCGAGCTGCTTCAGCCAATCGCCGAGACCGCCTGCTGGTCTGTGCAAAAAGAAATGGGAAATGGCGAAGAGTATTCATCTAAATGTGGTGGGGTGCACTCTCGCTTTGCGGGCACGGCTGTCGTAAATTGCCGCCATGACCGTTGCCTATGCCTTGCGCCGCCTAGACCTGACGTCTTTCCGCAACTATCCACAGTTGCGCCTGACTGTTACGTCAGACCCTGTGGTTCTGGTGGGGCCAAATGGGGGCGGCAAGACCAATATCCTGGAAGTCGTGAGCTTACTCAGTCCCGGCCGCGGCCTGCGCCGTGCCGCGCTCGCCGACATGCAATCCCGCAACGCTGCCGCGCCTTGGGCTGTGGTAGCAGAAATCGAAAATCCTGCCGGTTTCTGTACACTGGCCACCGGACTTGACCCGGATGCCACCGGCACGCCGCGCCGGGTGGTGCGGGTCGATGGCAAGCCAGCGCGTGGGCAGGCCAGTCTTGCGGAAGCCTTTAGCCTATCCTGGATTACGCCGGAGTTAGACCGCATTCTGGCTGAAGGGCAGACGGCACGGCGCAAGCTGCTCGACCGTCTGGTCTATGGCTTCGATCCGGCGCATGCCGGTCGCGTGACGCGCTATGAGGATGCGATGCGTGAGCGCCTTCGGCTGCTGCGCGACGGGCCGGTCGAGCCGGCATGGCTCAACGCACTCGAAGACACTATGGCCGCCACCGGTGTGGCCATCGCCACAGCGCGCCGGCAGATGGTGGCGCAGCTCAACGGCCAGATGGCGCATGTGCAGGATGGTTTCCCGGTGGCAGAGCTTGAGTTGGACGGTATGGTAGAAGCGCTGCTGCGGGAGCAGCCGGCGTTGACGGTGGAAGAGATGCTACGCGGCCAGTTCGCCGGCGCGCGCGCCCAAGATGGGCAGAGCGGCACGACGAGCCTGGGGCCGCAGCGCAGCGATCTGCGTGTCACGCATCAGCCGCAGCAGATGCCGGTGGAGCTGTGTTCGACCGGCGAGCAAAAAGCGCTACTCATCACCATCATGCTCTGCCATGCGCAACTACTTCGTCACTGGCGCGGAGCGGCACCAGTGCTCCTGCTGGACGACATCGCCGCGCATCTTGATGGCGCACGGCGCGCGGCCTTGTATGACTGGCTGCGCCAGACGGGCAGCCAATTCTGGCTAAGTGGGACGGAACCAGCCTTGTTCGCCGGCCTGCAGGATACGGCGCAGTTCTTCCAGGTGCAGCAGGGCGTGCGGCCGTTGGCGTGACACCTGTCGCCCTGCGACATTCCGTCTCTGCGGCGCATCGCGCAGGGCGCGAAGTAATTGACCGGACTATCCTGCGCCCAGTTTCGATTGGGCTTTCAGGAGGAAATAATGTCCATGCGTAAAATCCTGCTCTCCAGCGTTGCGGCGGCGCTGCTAGCCTTGACGCCGCTGGTTCCGGCGGAGGCTTCCGGTCTGTTCGGTGACTTCAAGCCCAAGCAGGCGGGTGACATTACCGTGCGCGGCGGCGCGCTGATCGTGGTACCTCAGCCATCCGGCAAAGTGCAGACGCAGGGCGGCGTGGACACCGGTATCCGCATTGACAAGATTGATACTACGGTAGTTCCAGAGCTGGATTTGGGCTATTTCTTCACACCCAACATTGCCGCACAGCTGGTGCTTGGCGTGACGCCGCACAAGATCAAGACCGACAACGGGATTGATGTCGGCAAGGTCTGGCTGTTGCCACCCACCTTGACCCTGCAATATCACCCGTTTCCGGAAGAGCGGATCAGCCCCTATGTCGGCGCCGGCATCAACTTTACCACCTTCTTCGGTGCGGAAAGCGGCCCGAATTCCCTGGTCAGCGGCTTCAAGGTTGACCCCGCTGTGGGCGCGGCGATCCAGTTTGGCGTGGACGTAGCCTTGACCAACCGTTGGTATTTCAATGTGGACGCCAAGAAAATCTGGCTCAGCGCGCGCGCTACGACCGACGCGCTGAAGGTTGACCATGTCCATATTGACCCCTGGCTGGTCGGCGTCGGTTTCGGCTATCGCTTCTAAACGTCGAAGCCACAAGTTAATTACCTGTCGAGTGGACCGCCCCCGGGGATTTCCGGGGGCGGTTTTTTTTGTTTGCCTGCCTTGACCTGACGCGGGTTTCTGCCACTTTACTTTGCAAACGACAGGAGTGGCCATGTTTATCCAGACCGAAGAGACGCCCAATCCGGCTACGCTGAAATTCTTGCCAGGACGAGTGGTACTGCCGCAGGGGACGCGAGACTTCCGTGACGTCACCGCTGCATCCGCCTCGCCGCTGGCATCACGGCTGTTTGCCCTGCCGGGTGTGAATGGCGTATTGCTGGGGCAGGATTTCATCGCCGTAAGCAAGGCGCCGGGGCAGGATTGGCCGGTCGTCAAGCCAGCCGTGCTGGGCGCGATCATGGATCACTTCGTCAGCGGCGCACCAGTGCTGCACGACGATGTAGCCAGCCCGGCAACTGCACCTGGAACCGATTTGGACGACGCCATCGTCAAACAGATCAAAGCCTTGCTCGATTATAAGATACGACCCGCCGTAGCACAGGATGGCGGCGATATCGTTTTTGATCGGTTCGAAGAAGGCATCGTCTTTTTGCATTTGCATGGCGCCTGCGCAGGCTGTCCCAGCTCCTCGGCGACACTCAAGGCAGGGGTGGAGAATATGCTGCGGCATTACATCCCGGAAGTTAAGGAAGTGCGTCAGTCTAACGGCATGGAAGCCTCGCATGGTGGCTGTGCATGAGCATCGCGATTATCAGCGGCAGTCACCGGCCGCAATCCCAATCGCGTCGCGTCGCGGATTATTTGGCGCAGCGCCTGCCGCAACTGGCGCCGGCACATCAGGCGGTGGTGCATGACCTTGCGGGCAATCCGTTGCCATTATGGGAAGAGGCAGTCTGGGACAAGAACAGCCCGGCGGCGCAATTTTGGCAAACGCATTATGCTACGT
>CAYOGS010000212.1:0-4074 GCA_964403435.1 uncultured Rhodospirillales bacterium
ATCCACGGCAAAACGAGACCCAGCAGCACCATGGGAAACCCAATGACGAAAAACGTCATCATGAAGCGACTGAGGAGGAGTAGAGCAGGATCAACGAAAAGCGGAATTACTTGGTCAAAACGTTCGATGAGTGGGGTAACAAGCAGGACCATCAAACCGGAACATCCCATATAGGTAGGCAGGCCGATAGATTTGGAGCGCAGCATCGGAGCCAGCGAAGCGCCGATGCCGAGCGAGAGCAGTAAAGCGGACAACATTAAGGCGAATGCCTCTGTCGTGCTGTAGAACGCAGCAGTTAAGGAGCGAAACCAAGAAACTTCTAGTAAAAATGTTGCGAAGCCCGACGTCGCCACCAGCAGTAGGGGATGCTCGAGCGGTACCACTCCTGAAGGTACCGCCGTCGGTGTTGGACGGGGAGTTTGCCCAACTAATTGTTGCTCTGGCTGTGATATCCAACAAAATATTGCCACCAGCAGATTAATGCAGGCGATAAACCAACCTGCATACTTCAATCCGAGTGTGGGAATAAACAAAAAGGCCACCAGAATGGTGCCAAGTGCTGCGCCCAGCGTATTTAAGCCGTATAATGTCGCGAGTGGAACCTGATGTTGGCGCGCTAGCAAGACAAAAACGGGGATGGTGGCGCCCATGCACAAGGTGGGCAGGCCGATGATCGCGGCCAGACCCACAATATGCAGCAGCGGTGCTGCAGCAGGTATAGTGGCGTAGAGATGATTGTCGAGACTCTCGACCAACGCAAAGGCGGGTATCAGACTTATACCAGCCAAGCCAATCAGGCCTTCCAAAAAACCATAAATTTTCAATGGTGCAGCATGCCTGCTCGTATCCAGCCAGCGCCCCATGAGATAAGACCCGAGGCTCATGCCGCCCATGGTAACAGCGATCGTCAGCGCCGTGCCCCGTGCTGAGACGCCGAGAGCCAGCGCGGTGCGGATTTGCCAAATAACTTCCCATGACAAGGCGGCTATGCCAGAAAATAGCACCATGAAAAGATAGAAATTTGGTCTTGTCTGTATCAGCATAAAGTCGTCCGATGAGATAAGTAGCGGCTCATGGGTTGGACGGCGGCTTTTCTGACATATGCTGCAAATTTGCGCGCAGGTAATCCCAGCCTGTTATCAAGGTCAGTACACCGGCAATCCAAAGTAGGACGGAACCGATATTATGGGCTGGTATCGCTGCCGGTGCGTGATGACTGATGATGAGAAAAGGCAAAGCAAAGAGTTGGCTTGCTGTCTTCCATTTTGCCAGTTTGCTCACCGGAACGCGAACGCGAACCTCGGCCAAAAATTCACGCAGGCCAGAAACGGCAACCTCGCGCATTAGAATGATGATGGCCGGAAAAATGAGCAAGCCTGAGATCGAGCGCAAATTGACCAGCACCAGGAGCACGGCAGAGATCAGCAGCTTGTCAGCGATCACATCCATCACTCGGCCGAAATCGCTAACTAACTTTTGCTTGCGCGCTAGATAGCCGTCCAGCCAATCGGTGAGCGCGGCCAGCACGAACAGGACCAAGGCTGCCCAGGATGAAGTGGGTGTTTCCAGCAACATCAACAGCAGGATAACGGGAATAATCGCTATCCGCCCCATTGTGAGCTGATTGGGCAAATGCTGCAACATCGGCGTCTTCAATATCCTTGAATTATCAAGCGGGTGTTACCTTAGCCTAAACTTATCCCTGATGGAAATAGCTATAAATCCTTGCCGCAATTTTGGCGCTGACACCGGGAACCAGTCGTAAATCGGCCTCTCCGGCCTGCGAAATGGCCTTGGCCGAGCCAAAATGGTGCAAAAGAGCCTTCTTTCGCGTCGGGCCTATGCCTGGGACATCATCTAGCGGCGTAGCGGAGATTGCGCGGGTACGTTTCTGCCGGTGCGCGCCGATGACATAACGATGCGCTTCGTCACGCAGCCGTTGCAAATAGTAAAGCACAGGGTCGTTGGGCGGCAGGTCAAACGGTTCGCGTTCCGGAAGGAAAAAGCGTTCACGGCCAGCATTCCGGTCCGGTCCCTTGGCAATGCCGACCACAGCAATATCTGCGACCCCGAGGTCGGCCATAACTTGCCTTACGCTGTTCAACTGGCCTTGACCGCCATCAATCAGTAACAAATCGGGCCATTCACCGGTCTTACGCTCCGGGTCTTCCGCCAGCAGGCGATGCAGCCGGCGCGAGAGAACTTCACGCATCATAGCGAAATCGTCACCTGGTACGAAGCCGGCAGATTGTCCACGAATGGTAAATTTACGGTACGATTTTTTCTCGAACCCCTCCGTGCCTGCCACAATCATCGCTCCCACTGCGTTGCTGCCTTGAATGTGTGAATTATCGTAGACTTCGATGCGTTTCGGTGCCGTCGCCAGGCCGAACAGATCAGCAACACCTTGCAGCAATTGACGCTGCGTGGCCCCATCTGCCAGGCGTCGCTGCAGCGACGCTGCCGCGTTTGTGATGGCATGAGCAATCAGGCGTTTCTTGTCGCCGCGCTGCGGCAGCTGCAGTTCAACAAGGTGTTCCGAACGCGCGGCAAGCGCGGCAGTGAGGAGCCCAGCATCATCAGGCATATGGCTCAGGAGGAGGAGCGGAGGGGCAGGCCGGTCAAGGTAAAACTGCGCCAGGAACGCTGCTAGTACCTGACCGATCGTTGCGTCGTCGTCATGACGCGGAAAAAAGCTGCGGGTGCCGAAGTTGCGGTCAGCGCGAAAGAAGAACATCTGGATAGCGATCTGGCCGCTGGCCTGGGCGGCAGCGATAATATCTGCATCGCCAATACCGGCAACATTGATGTCCTGGCGGGACTGGATGCTCGTCAGCACCTTGATGCGGTCGCGCAGCTTTGCGGCCTGCTCATAATCTTCTGCGTCGCTGGCCACCTGCATTTGCGCTGCCAACTGTTGCTGGATATCGCTGTTCTTGCCGCCGAGGAATGCGCGAGCCTCCGCCGCCTGTGCAGCATAGGCAGCGGCGTCCACCTTCTGTACGCAGGGCGCGGTGCAGCGCTTGATGTGATATTGTAGGCAGGGTCGAGTGCGTGCCTTGAATACGGCGTCAGAACAGTTGCGCAGCATGAAACCGCGCTGCAGCAGTATGAGCGTTTCCGTTACCGCTTGGCCGGAGGCAAAAGGGCCGAAGTACCAGCCTTTGCGGCTGCGTGTGCCACGGTGTTTGACGAGAGCAGGAAATGCGTGATCTTGTGCGATTAAAATATAGGGAAAGCTCTTGTCATCGCGCAGCAAAATATTATAACGCGGCTGAAATTTGCGCACGAGATTGGCTTCCAGCAGGAGCGCCTCGGTTTCTGTGTGGGTGACCACCAACTCCATGCTTTTGGTCTGCGCTACCATCCGCTGCAGGCGCGGGGGCAGGCGGTTCTGCAGGGTATAGCTTGTGACGCGTTTCTTAAGACTCTTGGCCTTGCCGACATAAAGAACATCACCGGCAGCGTTCAGCATCCTATATACGCCGGGTTGCTCTGGCATCGTTCGGAGCAGTACCCGAATGACCATCGCACCCGCCTCGTAACTGGTTTTTGGCTGCTCGCTTCCCATCGCCGTCCGTTATCCACAGCTGTTGTGGAAAAATATGTGGAAAAGTAGTGTATAAAACCGTGTACTTGCTGGTTGCAAGCTCAGGCGTCCTTTGCCAGATTCTAGTGGCCAATGTCGCGCAATTCCGCCCTGTCGTAAAGGAACTGAACTATGTCTGTAGCTGCCCGGCTTACCGAACTCGGCATCGTGCTGCCCAACCCGCCGGCACCCGTCGCAGCCTATGTACCTTTTGTACGGGCTGGTAACCTACTGTTCATCTCCGGCCAGATTCCCGCCGTCGCTGGCAAGGTGCAATATACCGGCAAACTAGGCGACACGGTTAACCTCGCTGACGGCCAGGCTGCCGCGCGTTTATGTGCCGTCAATCTTCTCGCGCAGGCGCAGGCCGCTGTGGGGCTGGATGCGGTGTGCCGAGTCGTCAAACTCACGGGCTTTGTCGCCTGTGTTCCAGAGTTTACCGAACATCCGCAGGTGATCAACGCCGCTTCGGAACTGCTGCAAGC
>CAYOGS010000213.1:0-1230 GCA_964403435.1 uncultured Rhodospirillales bacterium
TGTTCTGGGGTTTAGAGATAATGGAAAAGACCCGCACGAGCCTGGACGACCGAGTGGAGATGCTCAATCCTGCGCGCAGGGCCACCAGTGTCTCCTTTGCCGGTTATGTAGATGTACTGTATCCGGCACGAGACCCTTCGGCCACATATGTGGTCAAAGACGTGCTGGCTCAAGCGGGTAAGCCTCTGCTGCCAGAAAGTTTCCGCCAGGCCGGAATGGAAATCAGCCTGCTGACCAAGCCACTGGCCGATAAAATGAAACAGGAGCAAGAAGTGGCCAAAGCCGCAGCCGAAGCGGCCAAAAAATCCGGCAATGTGGCGGCAGATGCCAGTAAGGTGATGGGCGAAGCCTTCGGAAAAATGTTCCAGACAATGTTTAGCGGTTTTTTCTCGATGGGCGACAATGACTTGCTATTCGTCATCAAAGACCCAAAGCAACAGATCGCGTTCCTGCAGGTAGAAGACGCCGCCGGAGTACCAATCAAGAACGGAGGCGGCCGTTCCATGTCCCGCGACGAGCAGGAAGGTACGGTACGCTATTCGGTTAGCTACAGCAGCGCACTGCCGGCCGGTGCAGCGCTAAAAATCTATTTTGCCACACCGAAATCATTGCAGCGCATTCCCTTTAAGTTTGAAAGCCAGCGGCTACCCTGACTCAACAGGCTCACATTCCTGTTACAATCTACGACGCTATTGGATGATGTCGTAGCGAACGAGGTAGACATGCGTACCGCAACAGTGTTGGAACAGTGCGCACGCGTTGGCACCTTGACGGTGTTTATGATGAATTTGGCGGCGTGCTCAAATCTGAGTGCGACGGAGCAGCATGTGGTCACCGGTGGTGCCATCGGCACGGCGGTGGGTGCCGCCGGCACATCATAACGGTGGGTGCGTCGCCTGCGGCGCTGCCATCGGTGGCGCCGTCGGCGCCGGGTACGTGATTGACCAAGTCGAAAAAAAGCAATAGCACTGTTTGCGCTGCAAAAAATTTGCTGCAGTGCCAGAGATTTTATTAGCAAATTCTTCCAGGCTTGCCAAACAGCAACCAACCGCTCTAGCCTTCCTGGGCTAGGGAGATCAACATGGGACTTGAAGACGCCAACCGGCAAATTTGCGCCCGGATGCAAGAGATCGTGCGTAACCGTCCGCTCAGCGACCGCGAACTAAAGGCGGGCTGCGATTTTCTGGACGCTGCGCGCGAGGCAGCAAAGCCCAATGATCCGAGCTGGTT
>CAYOGS010000213.1:1240-4064 GCA_964403435.1 uncultured Rhodospirillales bacterium
ACAATCAATCGCCAGTAACTTGAAGGGCAATGTGGTGACAATTATTGCTGCCGTAAGTGAATTAGCAACGGTGAGAGGCCAGCCGGTCAGTCAAGCCATAGAGGATTATTGTGAACGACCTGACCGCGTTGGGTCGGAAACCTGGCGCCGCGGCATAGTGCGACGGCGTTTGATCCGCCAGGCGTTTCAAGCCGCCTTGCAGCCTATGCGCAATTAGCGCCGCACAAAGCAGTAATAGAGGGGGTGTCGCCCAGCCTGCAACGCTTTCTCTTCATACCGTGTCATCACCCAATCATCCGGGCGCGTCGTACTGATGCCACAGCCATACTGGGGTATGAAATCCGGTGTTGTCTGCACCTGCGCCGTCGTCCAGGCTTGCAGTGTTAGGTCGTCGGTCGCCAAGCGTAGCAAGCCGCCGGGTTGCAGCACACGCGCTAGCTGCCGCATATTGTCCGGCTGCACGAAACGCCGTTCGGTATGCCGTTTTTTCGGCCAGGGATCGGCAAACAGAACATAGACGCGCTCCAGACTGCCGGGGGGCAAAGCCGCGAGTAGTTTCCGCGCATCGTCTGGGTATATGCGGACATTAGTAAGATTTTGCCGATCAATCAGATCAAGCAGACTAGCGACGCCGTTGCGGAACGGCTCGCAGCCAATCATGCCGATATCAGGGCTCAATGCTGCCTGAGTAGCCAAATGCTCGCCGCCACCGAAACCGACTTCCAGCCAGAGGGATTGCGGCGGGGTTTCAAACCAGGATGCCGGATTCTCTGTGCCCGTCTGCGGCAAAATAATTGCAAGCCTGGGGAGTAAGTTTTCCAGCAACGCGGACTTACGCACGCGCAAAGGCCGACCGAGACGCCGACCATAAAGGCGGGGCGCAGCCGCAACGACATCCGTCACGGTGTCAGGCGCCAAACACGCTCTTGAGCTGGGGTACCAGGTCAAGTTTCTCCCACGAGAAGTGGCCGTCTAACTCCGGCTCACGGCCGAAGTGGCCATAACTGGAAGTTTTGGCGTAAATCGGCCGGTTCAGCTGCAAATGCTCGCGTATGCCACGTGGGCTGAGATTGACCATTTCTTGCAGTTTGTTGACGAGTTTTTCTTCGTCAACCTTGCCGGTGCCGTTAGTGTTGACATAAACGGCGAGTGGTTTGGAAACACCGATAGCGTAGGCGATCTGGATAGTACATTTGTCAGCCAGTCCGGCGGCGACAATATTTTTTGCCAGATAGCGCGCCATATAAGCCGCCGAACGGTCAACCTTGGTTGGGTCTTTGCCAGAGAAAGCACCGCCTCCATGGGGCGCCGCACCGCCATAAGTGTCTACAATGATTTTACGGCCCGTGAGACCGGTGTCACCGTCAGGTCCGCCGATAACGAAGCGGCCAGTGGGGTTGACATAAAAATGCTCTTCTTCGCACATCCAGCCATCGGGCAGCATTTTCAGCACATGTGGGCGCACGATTTCGCGCACCTGTTCCTGTTCGACACTTTCGTCATGTTGGGTGGATACCACGATGCGCGCTGCGCGCACTGGCTTGCCGTCTACATATTCCAGCGTCACCTGGCTTTTCGCATCCGGACCCAGCATGGGCGCGGCGCCTTGGTGCCGCGCTTCGGCAAGCGAGCGCAGGATCGCATGTGAATAATGGATGGCGGCGGGCATATATTGCGGTGTCTCACGGCAAGCAAAGCCGAACATGATGCCCTGGTCGCCGGCGCCTTCGTCCTTGTTGCCCAAGGCGTCCACGCCCTGTGCGATATCGGCGGATTGCGCGTGAATGAGCACCTCGACATCGCACCATTGCCAGTGGAAGCCCTTCTGGGCATAGCCGATCTCTCGGATGGCTTGCCGTGCTGCGACAATCATGTCTTCGCGGCTGAAGGGTGCGTCAGAGCGCATTTCGCCGGCCAGAACAACCTTGTTGGTGGTGGCCAGGCTCTCCACTGCCACGCGAGCGTGCGGGTCAGCGCGCAGGAACATATCAACGATGGCATCAGAAATGCGGTCGCAAACCTTATCGGGGTGGCCTTCGGCCACGGATTCGCTGGTAAATAAGTATGACTTGCTCATCACGCCTCGCTGGGGAAATGTGGGCGCCACAACAGCACGAAATACAGCGCCAGGCAAGCGTGAGCGTTTGGTAATATGAATAGGCAAACTTGTGCCAACCCAAGGCGCGTAAGGGGTAACCCGTCAGCGCGGGCCACCAATTTGGGATGGCGGGGAAAGCAGCCTTTTGCCGAAATTATAGGCCACGCCAAGGCTGGATAGTTTGAGTCCAGTTGAAAAGGCTGTCAGCGAAAAATCCAAGCGGGTCTCCGGTGGCAGTGCGCTGGGAGAAAAATGCGGTAACCGCGCGTTGGGGTGCAGGGCTTGCTTGACCGTCTGGGCAAAACCGCTACGTGCTAAGCTTTGCCAATGGCGATCAATGAAGGATTCCCGGGCTGCATTCATAGTTTTCGACATCGCGCCATCGGAGCGCAATGCATGATTGACCAGCTCAATGGCGGCTGCGGCAAACATTCCTTTGGGGCCGCCGAGAACCAAGCCAGTGCCTAACAAAGCCATATTCGCAGCCGAGCGGCCAAAAAAATAGTGGTTATTAAACGAGCGTACCAGGCCAGCATGGATCAACTGCCGGTCTACAGTGTCATTGTCGGATAGAGAATTAGTATCGCTCACGTGTTTCCTGTCTCCAGCAGAGGTTCTGTGAATATACGGCAATTCTAGCTATTGGGCTGTAACTAATGCGGAGACAACCCCCGCGCCCAAAGCTGGGACATTGCGGTATATGGCAGACAGGTTTAAGGTTAACTG
>CAYOGS010000214.1:0-4040 GCA_964403435.1 uncultured Rhodospirillales bacterium
ATGGTCATGGTCAATACACCATTTCGTCTTCGGCGCCTTCGCCCTTGATGATAATCTCGCCTTTCGCAGCCAAGTCTTTGGCAACATTGACCAAGGCCTGCTGCGACTCTTCAACATCCTTCATGCGAATAGGGCCCAGGGACTGGATATCTTCCCGGAGCAATTTTCCCGCACGTTCGGACATATTGCCAAGGAAAAGATCACGCATAGTCTCCGAAGCACCTTTCAGCGCCGTCGGCAATTTCGCCTTATCTGCAACGCGCAATATAGCCTGAATTGCCGCGCCATCCAGCTTACCCAAATCCTCGAAGGTGAACATCAAGGCTTTGATTTTCTCCGCCGCATCACGGTTACGTTCTTCCAACGAGGCCAGGAACTTCGCCTCACTGGATCGGTCAAGGCTGTTGAAAATTTCCGCCATCACCTCGTGCGGGTTCCGTCTGTTGGTGCGCGCCAGATTACTCATAAACTCGTTCCGCAGGGTGCGCTCGATATCCTCCAACACATCCTTCTGAACCGTTTCCATACGCAGCATGCGCATCACCACTTCCATGGCGAAACTTTCCGGCAGCTGCGACAGGACGCGTGCCGCATGGTCAGGCTTTATTTTGGAGACCACGACAGCCACGGTCTGCGGATATTCATTCTTTAAAAAGCTGGCCAGCACAGCTTCATCGACATTGGCTAGCTTGTCCCACATCGTGCGGCCAGCAGGACCGCGAATGTCTTCCATAATATTATCGACGCGGCTCTTATCCAACACTTTGGCCAACAAACGCTCGGTAGATTCCAGCGAACCGACCAGCGATCCAGTCGAGGACATTTGCTCAGCAAATTCCACGAACAGGCGCTCCACCAAATTAGAACTGACATTGCCGAGATTGGCCATTACCTGCGACAATTCCTTGATTTCCTCATCATTCATATGGGAAAATATGCGCGTGGCTTGTTCTTCCCCCAGCGAAAGAATCACAATCGCCGCCTTTTCCGAGCCGCTTAAGCCGCGAATATCGTCACGAACCCTTACCGCCATGATCTACCAACTCCGAAACTCACCGGTTTTCCTGATACATCCAATTGCGGAGAATGGCGATTGACTCATCCGGATGCTTCTCGACCAATTCGCCAATTTTACGCAGTGAAGATGCTTTAACGCGGCCTTCGACACGGCCAACGTCAATCATTTGCTCCAGCGCACTTTCCTCATCATCGCTGCCTGGCAAAAAGTTACCTCCCCCAGGCGCCGATAGCTGTGCAACACCACCACCAGAGAGTAGGTTGTTGCTGTTGTCCTGAGCCGCCTGCCCAAGGGTATTGGCTGACTCCAACACCTTGTTGAGCAACGGGCGCACCACCAGCAGCAACACCAGAACGCCAATACCTGCCATAGCGAGAATTTCGACCAGGTGAATCAAGTCTTCCTTCGGGAAGCCGAACATCATGTTGAGCAGCGGCTGTTCCGGCGGTAATTCTGCCTGTTCAAAACGCATATTGACGACCTCCAGTGTATCACCTCGGCCGGCATCGAAATTTATCGCAGAACGCACGAGCGCTTTGATTTGGTCCATCTCTTCGCTGCTCCGGGCGATATACTTCCTTTTTCCTTCAGACACCTCTTTGCCTTCTGCATCCTTCTCAACTTCATAACGCCCATCGACAAGCACGGCGACAGACAGCTTCTTCACCTGTCCGCCTTCGCGCACTTGATTACGTATGGTTTTGTTGATCTCGTAGTTCAGCGTTTCTTCGCTGCGATTATTAGCGTTGTTGCTGCCGCCACCTGCGGCGTTGCCTTGTTCGATACCTGTCGGCAGGTTGCTTTGCACGCTGGCGGCGCCCGCCGTATTACTCTCGCTGTTACGTTGCTCTTCAGAGTTTGTCTGCTGCGAACGCACCACCTGGCCGTCGGGATCATATATCTCCGACTGGGTGACGATACGGTCGAAATCCATCTCCGCCGATACCTTGGCGCGCACTTTGCCGAAGCCGATGCTTTGCGCCAGTAAATCTTCGACCTTGCGCGCCTGCATCTGCTCGAAGCTCGCACGCATCTCCGCCTGATTGCTGCCGTCAATGGTGTTCGGATCATCACTGCCGCGCGGTTTGGCAAGTAAATTGCCGCGATCATCCACGATGGAGATGTTGTCCGCTTGCAATTGGGGTACCGCCGCCGCGATCAGATGCTTGATGGCGCTGATCTGCTCAGTTGATAAGGTGCCCCTCAGGCGTAGGAAGACGCTGGCGCTGGCATGCGCCTCTGTGCGGCTGAACAATTCGCGCTGCGGCAGCACCAGATGCACGCGGGCTGAGGCCACGCTGCCCAAGGTGCCGATGGTGCGCGCCAGTTCGCCTTCCATCGCGCGCAGATGGTTGATGTTCTGCACGAAGCTCGTGGTTCCAAAGCCTTCCTTTTGGTCGAATATCTCATAGCCGATGGAACCGCCGCGCGGCAGTCCTTCGCCGGCCGCCGCCATGCGCGCCTTGCCGACCATGTCTGTGGCAACTTTGATGCCTCGCCCATCAGCGGAGACTTCAAAGGGAATCTTCATGGCCTCCAACTTGCGGCCGATAGCAGCACTATCCTGGCTTTCCAAGTCGTTATACAATACAGCCATCTGACCTGAGGTCATGCGCGTGGTCATAAAGGTGAAAAAGCCGAGCAGCGCAACCCCGACGATGCCGATAGCCGCCAGCCTGATGGGCCCTAAACTCCGCAAGGTTTGTGCAAGACCGTCCACGCACCACACTCCGCAAAAATCGTGCCGGAGCAGCAACGAGTTTTGCCGCCCGATTAACCAAAGGATGGCGGTGATTTTATGAAGATGTCCTTAACGAAACCGGCAAAAATTGCCTAGCCACGCCTGTGATAGGAAAAATTTTCCTATCACTATTCGCCCTGACCAAGCGAGTAGCCGCGCTTGCCATCAAAGCTACGCAACGTTACGGTCTGGGAAACATCCAGCCCAGCTTTGATGATTTTCTCCTGAAGCGTTAGCAACTCCTGTGACGTCGGCTGCTTGCCCAGATAACGGCAGCGGTAACTCTGGGTACACATGGTTTCGGCAAAGCCGTCTGGCCAGACGCGCACGCCGCGATTGGTAATGAGATTCAACTTCAACGATCCAGCATCCAACGGCACCAGGAGGGCAGCAAGATCGGCCACCTTTCCAGCCCAACCGATAAAAATATCAATCCCTTCCGTCACCGGCGTGACCTGCGGAATAACCGGCACGGCTGGAATAGGCATCGCGCCCAGTGCCGCATAATGCGCCACGCGCATCGCTTGCGGCACTTGCCCAAGCCGCGCGATGACCGCGTCGGCGAATTCCTGCGTGCCGAGTTTCTGCTTGCTACTGTCTGCTTTATAAATATCACCGGTATGCAGCCCGTCCTCTATCGTGCGGAGCCAGGCATTTTGCACCCGCGCCGCCACCTCGGTCTGGCCGATATGCAGCAGCATCAGCACGCCGGAAAGTAGCAAGCCGGAAGGGTTGGCAATGCCCTGCCCCGCGATTTGCGGTGCCGAGCCGTGAATCGCCTCGAACATTGCGACGTCGCTGCCGATATTGCTGGAAGCACCCAGCCCAACGGAACCGGTAATCTCCGCGGCCACGTCGGAAATGATGTCGCCATAGAGATTAAGTGTGACAATAACGTCGAAATCCTGGGGGCTAGCCGCCAGCTTGGCGGTGCCAATGTCTATGATCATCTGGTCGCTGGCGATTTGCGGATATTCTGCGGCGATGCGAGCGAAGATGCTGCGGAACAGCCCGTCCGTCATCTTCATAATGTTGGCCTTGTGGAAGCAGGTGACCTTCTTGCGGCCGTTACGCCGCGCATATTCAAAGGCGTAGCGAATGATGCGCTCGCTGCCCTGCACGCTGACCAGCTTAAGGCATTGCATCACATCCGGCGTCTGCTGATACTCAATACCAGCATATAAATCTTCCTCGTTCTCACGCACAATGACCACGTCCATGCCGGGGAATTTCGTGGCAACATAGGGGTGGTAAGAGACACAGGGGCGCACATTGGCAAAC
>CAYOGS010000215.1:0-4030 GCA_964403435.1 uncultured Rhodospirillales bacterium
TGGCTACGCCGTCCAACTCATTGCGCCAGGACAGGAAGGCAGCCTGACGCTGCCGGTGCCGTTTTATAGTGAAATCCGGCTTGAGGTTCTGAGCTCCGAGCGCGTTGCGAAAGTCTTTGATGAATTCCAGCCTGACTTTATCCATATCGCCACGGAAGGGCCGCTTGGTCTCGCGGTACGCCAGCTCTGCCTCGACCGTAAGCTGTGCTTCACCACGGCCTACCACACCTGTTTCCCAGAATATGCTGCCGCCCGTATTGACGGTATTTCATTCCTACGTGGCTGGGGCGGCCGGATTGCAGCGTGGCTTTCCTACCGGGTGATCCGCCGTTTTCATAGCGCGTCCAGTGCCGTCATGGTTACGACACCGGCCATTGAGGCTTTGCTGCGAAAAAACCAGGTCACGCCAGACCGGCTGGTGCGCTGGTCACGCGGTGTAGATTTGAGCATCTTTCGGCCTGATGGCGCACGGCATCCAGTACTAGCAACATTGCCAAGACCGATCGCGCTAACGGTTGGGCGCGTCGCAGTCGAGAAGAACATCAAGGCGTTTCTTGATGCGCCTTTCTCTGGCAGCAAAGTGGTAATCGGCGACGGGCCACAGTTGCCCGATTTACGCCAAGCCTACCCGAATGTCATTTTCCTTGGCGCTATCGTGGAGGCCGAGAAACTGGCGGATTGCTATCGTTCAGCCGATCTCTTTGTCTTCCCTTCCCGCACGGATACTTTTGGCTTAGTGCTGCTTGAAGCGATGGCCTGCGGCCTGCCGGTCGCTTGCAGCAACGGCCCCGGGCAACGCGGCATTCTATGCAAAGCGCCAGACAACAGATTTTACCGCATGAATGACGATTTGGCAGCAGCGATGGCTGATATGATCGCTCATCCGGTTGACCCGACTGTCCCGCAAGCGTTCGTGGCCGAGCATTATAACTGGGCTTATTGCACTCAACAATTCATCCAGGCAATGCAGGCGACTAAACCGCCCTTGCGGCGCGGTTTTTTCACGAGTCTGTTGTACGATTATTTACTGAGTTTTCCGCGACGGGTCATTGAATGCATTCCCGGCATCGGTCTCGTACAGTGGGGTGGTCGAAAATTACTGCGTGCTGGTTACCGTGCCTGGGACAAGCGTCGTCATCCGTCACCGGATGATTTTACATGAGCATCGGGCAAGCCTGCTATAGCGCTCTCACTTGGGCGGCGGAACCATGGGTTCATGTGCTGCTTGGCTGGCGCGAAGATCGTGGCAAAGAAGACCCAGAACGATTACATGAACGTTTTGGATACGCCAGCCTCGTCCGCCCGGCTGGCCACCTGGTCTGGTTGCATGCCGCCAGCGTGGGCGAAGCCATGTCGATCCTCTTGTTGCTCGGAAAGTTGGCGGCACGTTACCCGCAGACTCATTTTCTCCTCACCAGCGGCACGGTCACGTCCGCCCGGCTGCTCGACAGTCGCCTGCCCGCGAACGCGATGCATCAGTATGTGCCAGTGGATATTCCTACCGCCGTGCAGCGCTTTCTGGCGCATTGGCGTCCGGACATGGTCTTGTGGGTGGAATCAGAGCTCTGGCCAAATCTCTTAGCCGGACTGCGAGAGCGGAACATTCCAGCGGCACTACTGAATGCTCGCCTCTCCCAGAAATCGCAGCGCAATTGGCGCCTGGCAAGCGCCTGGTTGCGTGAAATGTTGGGAACCTTCAGTCTCTGCCTGTGTCAGACGGAGGAAGCTCAGCCTCTCCTAACGGCACTTGGGGCCAAGAATACCGGCTATGTCGGTAACTTGAAATTTGCAGCGCTGCCGCTACCCGACGATGCCTTTGGACGCGAACAGTTGGTTGCCGCTCTCGCCGGCCGCCCAGCCTGGCTGTTTGCCTCCAGTCACCCGGGTGAAGACGCTCTCGCCATCACGGCGCACCAGCAGCTCCGCGCCGCACTCCCCGGGCTGGTGACAATCATCGTGCCGCGTCATCCCGTGCGCGGGGCAGACATCAAACATTTGGGCGTGAAGGCAGGCATGCATTCGGCACTGCGTAGCCTTGGCGAAAAGCTAACCGCTGACACCGAACTCTATATCGCGGATACGCTGGGTGAGCTTGGCTTATTCTATCGCCTTTGCCCGGTCACGGTGATGGGTGGGTCTTTCGTTCCGGTCGGCGGTCATAACCCGATCGAACCAGCATTATTAAATTGCGCCATAGCCTTCGGTCCACTGATGACAAACTTTGCCGAGGTTGCACCCGCTATGGTGGCAACAGGCGCGGCACGGCAAGTGTCTGAGGCCACCAGCATTGCAGCCTTCGTTCTGGCTATGCAGAGTGACCCGGCAGCGCAGCAACGGCTACAGGAAACCGCCCTGGCCTTTGCACAGGCGCAAGGAAGTGTGCATGATAAGGTGATGACGCAATTGCAACCTTTGTTCGACCAAGCCGGATTGTCATGATCCGCGCGCCTGCATTCTGGAACGACAAAGACCATCCGCTCAGTCGGGCTCTGACGCCGGCAAGCTGGCTATGGCAGCAGGCAACGGACTGGCGGCGACGCCAGGCCGAACCGCAGCACACGCCCATTCCCTCCATCTGCATCGGCAATGTGACGGCTGGAGGCGCCGGTAAAACGCCAACGGCGTTGCTAATTGCCCGCCTGCTGCTGGAGCGCGGCGCCCGCCCGGCTTTCGCCAATCGCGGTTACGGTGCTCAATTGCCGGGCATCTGTGTCAAAGTGGATGCCGAGAAACATACAGCAGCCGAAGTTGGCGACGAGGCTCTGCTGTTGGCCGGGCTGGCACCGTGCTACGTCAGCCCGATGCGACTGCTTGCAGCCCAGCGCGCCGCCGCCGACGGCGCCACGCACATTGTTTTCGATGACGGACTGCAGAATCCAACCGTGGCCTATGACTCCGCATTGTTAGTATTGGACGGCGAATACGGGCTAGGGAATGGCCGGGTCATGCCCGCCGGGCCATTGCGTGAACCTCTGGCAGAAGCCGCATCGCGGTGTCAGGGTGCTATCATAATTGGACAGGATCGGCACAATCTTGCCGCGCAACTTCCTTCCTCCATGCCATGCATGCGAGCAGACATCTTGCCGGACAGTGGCGGCCTGGACAAAACGCAGCGTTACGTAGCTTTTGCCGGCATCGGCCGGCCGGAAAAATTCTTCGACGCTTGCCGTGCCTGCGGTCTGGATTTGGCGAGCACCATCGCCTTCCCCGATCACCATGCGTATACGGCCAGCGAATTGGTCAATCTGGCGCAAAAGTCAATTGAACGGCAGGCGCAGCTTATCACGACGGCCAAAGACGCCATGCGGCTGTCTCCAGCTTGGAAGGCGCGCGTGAGTGTCCTGCCCATTTCCCTGGAGCTGACAGACACAGAAAAGCTCATGCAGATTTTACCGCCGCTATGATGCGCTCGTCAAAAAATCCGCATTATTTTCGCCTGCGCTATATCATGGAAGCGCTCCCGGTCTTCTTGTTCTACGGCATCTGTGCCCTGCTGCCATTGGATGCTGCCTCAGGTTTCGGCGGCTGGCTGGGGCGGACATTCGGCCCGCTGATGGGCGTCTCGCGCCGCGCCAAGAACAATTTGCAACGTGCCATACCAGAGCTGGATTCTCGCCGGCAAAGCCAAATCATCCGCGGAATGTGGGACAATCTGGGACGCGTGGCAGCTGAATATCCGCATCTGGCATCGATGTTCACGCCGGAACGCATTGGCGGCGATCATGCCGCAGCCTTGCGCGCTATGCGGGCACAAAAAAAAGGCGGCATCATTATCAGTGGCCATCTGGGGAACTGGGAACTCGGTTCACTGGTGGCTGGCGCCTTTGATGTGCCTATGGCCGTTCTCTACCGCGCGCCGAACAACCCCTATGTGGATTGGCTAATCCGCCGTGCGCGGCTCCACACCGCAGGGCAAGTCTATGCCAAAGGCGCTACGGGCACACTCAGTCTGATGCGGCATCTACGCGCCGGCGGCTATACGGGCATACTGATTGATCAAAAATTAAACGAGGGGATTTTGGTGCCATTC
>CAYOGS010000216.1:0-4027 GCA_964403435.1 uncultured Rhodospirillales bacterium
GAGGCTGCACTGCGCGCGACCGAGTCTGGGCACTTGGTCATCACGACTGTGCATGCGGTGGATGCCATCCATACACTCGATCGTATTGACGGGTTTCTAAGCTCAGCTTACCGCACCAGTGGGCTGTATATTTTGGGGCACGCGTTGGTGGCCAGCCTGTCGCAACGACTGGTGAAAACTGTATGTCCTGGCTGTCATTTGTCTGTGCCTGCGGGCGAAGCTTTCGGTGAGACGTTACGCTGTGAAGAGCTAGAATTATCTCCAGACAGCATAGTTGCTCTCGCCAATCCCGAAGGCTGCGAGTTATGCAATCGCCGCGGCTTTTTGGGACGCACATTGGCGCTGGAGGCGATGTTCCCGCCGGAAGAGCAAAGCAGCCGCCGTGCAATTACCGAAATGTTGGTGTCCAATGTTGCCAACTCCATCACCGACATTCCCGGCACGATTTATATTCCGCGCCGAGATTTCGTGCGTGACCTAATAAAGCGTCGCGCCATTGATGCCAATATGGGTGCCGCGCTGTTGGTAGAAGACGCCACATCGCGATTGACGCGACGGTAGAGGAGCGAGATGAAACTTTACCACGCCAAATATATCCAACCACTGCCCGGTGGCACCATGGCCGTGCGGGAAGAAGATTTCTATCTGCCGGATGCAGCCTCGGTGCGGCGTCAGCTGCGCTATCGCGGGTTCTGGCCGATCCGCATCATGGAGCAAAGGCCGCAACTGCTGGAATGGATGGATGTTCGTACCCGTGTCTGGCAGCTGCAGTTGTTGCGCGCGCTGCGTTTCCAGAGTGCTACCGCTTCGGCGGGCACGGCATTTTTGAATATAATCGAGGGCGAAGCCGATGCTAGGCGACGTCTGGCCTTTCTACCGTCGCGTACTGTGTTGAAAGGCGGCGGCTCGTTCTCCGAAGCACTGAAGGCGTTGAAGCTGATGGATGCTGCCACGCTCGCAATAATCATAGCCGGAGAGAGGGCGGGCGATTTGAAAGGCGTGATTCCGCATGCCATTCAGCATGTGGAAGAGAAAGGCAAACAGTATAAGGCTGTTACGGCCGCCCTGGGCTGGCTAGCTTTCGATATCAGCAATGTCATGGCCGCACTGTGGGGGGCGCAATTCGGATTCATCCCCTATCTGCGTGAAAATTTGCCTACCAATGCCAGACCGGAGGCTTTGGCTAAGATGCAGGCAGCCATTAGTCTGGCTTCAACTATCAATATGTCGCTGCTGGTGGTGACATCGCTGCTCATTGGTGGTGGTGCGGGACTGGCTGCGACTTTCTGGGCAAATCGGCATAAGCCGGATCATTTGGCAGCCAAATTGGTCATGAAGGTGCCGCTGTTCGGCGAGTATTTCCGCAACGCGGCACTGTTCGACACCACCAGGCTGACAGCACGCTTGCTGAGCGGTAAAGTGCCGCTCGACGAGGCGCTGCAGATTATTACCGAGACGACGTATGAGCCTTCGGCGCGCAGCTATTGGCGTAACTGCAGACAGCGCATCATGGCTGGTGTAGAGCCGGCACGGGCGCTGGCCCGCTGGCCGCTGACTAAAGGTGAGCGCGACCAGCTGGCGACAGTGCAGTCCGTGGATCAGCTCACCGAAGTCTATGCAGCGATTGCAGAAGAGCGCCAATTGATGGCGAAGACTACGCAGCGGCGCATAGTGGTCGGTGGCGTTGTCTGCCTCATGTTATTGTTTGGTGCCGTCGTGGTTACGATGATTTATCTGCTGCTGATCCAGAATAACGGCTTTGTAGAAGGACTGCAGAGCTTACGGGATGGCGGCGATACCGGAGGAGGACCGTAATGACGTGGTCGCAGCGCATGCAGACTACGCTTGCCGGCTTCAAGCAAGACGCCGAACGTATAGCGGCCACAGCCGAACAAGCTGCGGACTTGGCTGATGCTCAAACGAACCAGGCAGGGCGTAGGGGTTTCTTCGGAGGCACAGCAGCGCTGGAGGATTATTACTTTCCGAACGAGTTGACCGGCGGGGTCTGTCCACGTGTTGTCGGACAAGAGCGCGAGATTGCCTGGCATGCCGCAGCGGAAGCCTGCGATTCCGAACGTATCCATCTGGTCTGGAGCGTAACCGAGGATAAGGTGTGGTATTTGGCGGCGCGTGCGGCTGAGTTCGCTTCGCGGCCGCATACGTGGTGTCCGTTCGCCCCTTTGCTACCTGGGCAGGTCAATGCTCTGCCAGCGCCCATTTGTTATACCTATTATTCTGATGAAGCTGCTGTGATGATGACAGTTACCGACGATGCCCTGCAGGTGCATCGCGGTACGTCGGCTGTCGTGCGCGCCAAGGCGGATCGGCTTTCCCGTGATCTCGGCGGTGCCAAATTACTGACCGTTGATGCGGAAATGATCGTGAAGCTCGCCCCGGTTGCTTGGCACTCCGTCGCGCTGTTCGATGACCGGTTGCGTCGTTTGCTCACCTTGCTGGTTGTAGCTACGGGTTTGACTTTCGCCACGATCGCCTTCTTCTCTTGGCTGTTGGCCTCGGTTGTTATTGTGCAACAGCAACGTCGATTGGACGATGTGCATGAACGTACGCAGCAGAAAACAGCGGCTTTGATGGAGATAGTTGAAAGAATGCGCGCGAGTACATTGCGTGAACAAGCGGCGCGACTGGCAGAATTGAATGATGGGTTAGTGCAGGTCGGCGGCTGGATGAAATTTTATCAAATTCGCAGCGGAAAGGTGCGGTGGCGCGCTTTGGTTCCGCCCAGTGTGACGGGTGATAAAATAAAAGAGTTGGGCGGGCAGTTGTTGAGTGCCACCGAAAAAGGGGTGTTGATTGGAACCGATGACGAGCCGGTAGGGAAGAGATAGCATGGCAGATTCGCTCCGATTGTTAAAAATGCTGGCGACGCCCGAGCCATTGGGGCGGGCGCTCAAGGCGCTTGATCGCATGGCCGTCGCCATGATGTTGACAAGTTGGATCGGCGCCGTCGTGCTGATGGGACTTGCGCTTTATACCGCTAACAGTGCCAGCAAGGCGCGCCAGGCAGCAGAGGTCGCTGCTGCGATTGAACCGATTGTGCCGATGCTGCAGCGCGCGGCACTGCCCAAAGCCGAGCTGGAAAAATATGCCGTGATGCTGCGTGGTCGTTTTGTCAAAATCAGTTTCAACGCTTTGCCAGATAATGGGCTGGAAGTTGCCAGCACTGAGGGGCAAGACTATCTCGACTGGCTGGCGGCGCTTAGCTATCTCGACACCATGGCCCCGCAGGTGCGATGGGCAGTGCGCGATATGTGTGTTGGTCCGGATTGCGGGGTGGGCGCCGTGATGCGGGCTGTGGTGACGGGCGAACGCGTGACTTTTAAGCTGCCTCCAGCAAATGAGGCAAAGAGTGATGGTGGTGAGCCAAAGAAGTCTTAGCTTATGGCATAAATACAACAATTGTTTGGGTAACAAAGTCCATTGGCATAATACTTAGCAACAAGTATCCTCTGCATAGGTGCGTCAGTTTGTTGGCGCACACTTTTGAACAGTAAGGCCTTGTGCCTAGAGCTGTAGCGGGGGGATGATGCCGAAAGATTCTGCGCTAAGGCGGGCAAGACCAGGCAGCGATGCCGGCATTGCCATTGGCCCCATTTTGTTTGTGGTGGCTATTCTAGGTATTCTTGCGGCGGCTATAGCTGCGGGGAGCGGTTCCTTTACGGGCAGCAGTAGCACGGAAGCTGCACGCACGAAGGCGGCCGCGCTTATCCAGATCGGCCAGACCTTGAAAGTTGGTGCCGACCGTTTAATCGGTATTGGCTATGATGCCGATACGATTACGATTGACGTGACGAGTACGGTTAACGATAGCGATTTATTCTCGCCTTCTGGCGGTGGGGTGGGGATTCCTTCTGTGACCATGGCCAATGCGCCAAGTACGGATGTCTGGTATTATACACATTTACCAGTCACAAGCATGGGGACAACGGCGACTGAGTTGGTGGCCTTTCTGCCTGTGGCTTTAAATGTGTGTGATCAGATAAACGTCAAGGCGAACGCCATCAGCACC
>CAYOGS010000217.1:0-4020 GCA_964403435.1 uncultured Rhodospirillales bacterium
CCAAGCACAGGCAGCAGCACCGCGGCGTAGAGCATGACAACAATACAACTCATTCCGACGAGCGTGATATGAATGAGCCCCAGTTCGCGCGGCGTCGATCCGGGTTGTCGGGCTTTTTCATCATCGATGGGATCGTGATGCAGAGTCTGTAGCAGAGGCTCAGGCACGGCGGCCATCCAGATGCACAGGCATTTGCTCCACGTTGCGGTGCACCGCGATATGCACTTGGAACAGCTGTCCCTGCACATAAAACGGCACAATCATATACTGGCCGCGATGAAAATGGCTTAAGAAATGGCCACGTCCGGTGACCACACTCGGAATGCCCAACTTCAAAACATATCCTCGCCGGTTAAGGTCGGTCTTGATGTGGCCGAAAATCATGTTAGTGATCTCGCCCACGGCATCTACCGCCAACTCATGGGTGACGGCGAAGTTTTTTCCGAAGACTTTCGGCAATAGCTCTCGCATCGTGTCGTAGGTGAAGCACAAGGTCATCGTGCCTTCCAGCTCGTCCTGCACCATACCGATGACACCAGAAACGTCGCCAACCAGCGAAACGATGCCGGTGCCGATTTCATATTCCCCAGCCTTCACTTCCGCGTCGAAAGTGTTCTGCATCGCTATGACCACGGCCGCTGCAATTTCCTGCGCCAGCGACTTATCAAGTGCCAGTTGCAGCGCGGCGTGGGTCATCTGCGTCCTCCAGGATTTTCGGCTGCGGGCGAACTGCCGGCATCAACGCGCCAAGTTGGCGCGCTTACGTTTAAGCCATTCATTTATCTCGAACAGCTTCTTGCTGAGATCGGTTGGTGACACAGGTTTGATGATATACGAAGTCGCGCCGGCCTTAATGGCCTTCATAATGTTTTGCTGTTCCGATTCTGCCGTCAACATAACGAAGGCCGTATCGGCATATTCCGGTTTAGCGCGAAACGAACTGAGCACTTCGAGACCGGAAATCGTTGGCATGTTCCAATCAAGGAAGACCACATCATACGGCGCACCTTCGTCGCGCGCCTTTTGAATCGTATCAATCGCCTCGTTGCCGTCGGCGGCAGTAGTGACGTTGGAGACCTTGGCCTCCTGGAGCGTGTTGCGAACGAACTGACGAATCAAAAAATGATCGTCAGCGACCAACACTTTCAAACTGGCAATCTGGCTCACCGGGCTGCTCCGCGAACGCCTTGATGGATAAGGCAGAAAAAGACGAGGACGCCAACATTTGCCAGAAATTTCTTGCCGTATGGTTAAAGCAAGGTCAAGACGGGTAAAGATGACTAAAAATCAACCAAATGGACGAAGAATTGCGCCGATTTGCGCTTCCACCGCGTCCATCTCAGCCATACCGTCAACGGCACGAACCATGCCGCGTTCTTCATAATAGGGAATAATCGGGGCGGTTTCCTGCCGGTAAACGGCCAACCGATCACGCATAGTTGCAGCATTATCATCCGGTCGACGTGTAAATTGGGTACTGCCGCATACATCGCAACGGCCGGCCTGTTGGGTTGGCAGGAATTTATCGTGATAACCAGCCCCACACTGCGAGCAAGTAAAACGGCCACTGACCCGCTCAATCAGGGCTGCTTCATCGACCTTCAGAAGTACCACGGCATCGAGTTTCTTACCCATGCTGGTCAGCATCACATCCAAGGCCTCGGCCTGTGCAACGGTACGCGGAAATCCATCCAAGATAACGCCTTGTTTGCAATCGTCCTTTTGCATGCGATCTGCAATCATCTTGATAATGAGCGAGTCCGGCACCAGCTTGCCAGCATCCATGAGCTGCTTAGCTTCCAGACCTAGCGGCTCTCCACGGGATTTCGCGGCGCGCAGCATATCGCCCGTGGACAATTGCACCAACCCAAAATGAGCCTCAATACGCTTGGCCTGAGTACCTTTTCCTGCTCCAGGCGGCCCCAACAGAATGATATTCATCGCGCGCTCCGCACTTCGAGGTGGCCTAATGCTTCTTGCCGCGCAATTGCGCCTTCTTGATTAAGCCTTCATATTGGTGCGCCATCATATGCGCTTGAACCTTACCAATAGTGTCAATTGTGACGCTCACTACAATCAGCAGCGATGTCCCCCCCATGTAGAATGGTATTGAAAATTGCGAGGTTAGAAACTCCGGCAATAGGCAGACCAAAACCAGATAGGCAGAGCCGATGACGGTAAGGCGCGTTAAGACGAAATCAAAATGATCCGCCGTCATACTGCCCGGCCGCATACCCGGCACGAAGCCTCCATATTTACGCAAATTTTCCGCCGTCTCGTCGGGATTAAACACCAGAGACGTATAAAGAAACGCAAAAAAGACGATTAAACTGGCATACAATACCATGAACAAGGGCTTGCCATGCCCCAATTCCGCCACCACATCGGCCAGCCAACCTGTCTGCCCCGCATCGGTGAAGCTTGCCAACGTCAGCGGAAACAAGAGCAGTGAGCTAGCGAAGATCGGTGGAATCACACCAGATGTATTGAGCTTCAGAGGCATATGCTGTGATTCGCCACTCGTCTGCCTGTTGCCCATCTGACGTTTGGGATATTGCACCAGCACGCGGCGCTGCGCCCGTTCACAGGCCACACATAAGGCCAACACACCAGTCAGCAACACGCCCAGCACAGCCACCAGCCAGCCGGATATTGCCTCCGTCCGCGCAAGTTCCAGCAACTGGTTCAACGAGATCGGCAGTTGCGCCACGATACCAGTATAAATAATAAGCGAAACACCGTTGCCGATGCCGCGCGCCGTGATCTGCTCACCTAGCCACATCAGGAACAGGGTGCCACCGGTTAGCGTCACGACGGTGCCGATGCGGAAAAAGAAACCAGGCTCGATAACAGCCCTGGTATCCGCACTCTCCAGACCGACTGCCAGAGCATAAGACTGCACCACGGCAAAGATCACCGTCATGTATCGGGCATATTGATTGATTTTCATCCGCCCCTGCTCGCCATCTTTCTTCAAAGCGTTCAGGCTCGGCACGACGGGCGTCAAGAGTTGGATAATAATGGAAGAAGTAATATATGGCATGACGTTCAACGCGAATATCGTCATGCGAAACAATGCGCCACCCGACAGCATGTCGAACATGCCGAGGATACCGCCGGAATGCTGGTTGAACATCAAGGCCAATTGTTGCGGGTCAATGCCCGGCAAGGGCACATGCGTTCCCAGTCGATAAATGACGAGCGCGCCCAGTGTGAACCAGATGCGCTGTTTCAGCTCTCCAGCTTTACTAAAAGAGCCCCAGGTTAAGCTCGCGGCAAGCGCTTCAGCGGGAGAGGAGGCCATCAGAGATGCTTTCTAATCAGGTATTTGCGGCGCAAACCCGCGGCTTTGCGGTAGCTACCCAGAAAACAGCATATTTTCCTTCCCCCCGCCACGGAAAAATGGGGATGGTTGAGGTATTTTTCAAGGCTGAAACAACAACAGTCATCGCGCACTGCGCAAACGGGGTGCAACTTCGTTCTGCAGCACACTCCAGGCCAGCTTTGGCCTTCCATGAGCGTCTTTTAGCCCAAGGGTGCATATGAAATCGGCGAACTGCGTCTTATAGTCACCCATGCCGTAATAATCGGTGAACTGCGCGCAGAGGCGGCTACCGAAATCGGTCTGCATGAACAGACTAATGGTCGGAATGGCAACACGATGCTTTTCCCAAGCGGCGAAAAATTGCCGGATGAATTCGGCCTGCTGTGCCTCGCTGCTGCCCACACCAGCGGCGCTCGGATAGCCCACTTCTTGGAGGACCACTGGCTTGCCGGCCGCCAAAGCCACCATCATCGGCAGTTCCCAGTGGGGCGCCTCGGGCGGCAAGACCTTCAAGCCTTGGATGGCGTAATAGGTCAGAATCACGACATCCGTGTCGCGGTTAAGTGTTTCAATCAAGGCACCACGCTTTTCCCTCACACTGTCAAAAGTGGTGGCGATGCCCAGCTGAACCTTGGGATATTTGGCTTGCATCTTGGTGTGTATTTGCCGGAATAGTTCTAGATAGGATGTCATCT
>CAYOGS010000218.1:0-2340 GCA_964403435.1 uncultured Rhodospirillales bacterium
TCACAACACCGATGGAACCTTCTGGCACGAAAATCTTTCTAATTTTCGTGACTTTGAAAAGGTGTGAATGAATTTTAAAAGTACCATTGGTCAAGAACCGCAACTGCTTGCCACGGATGCCCCCGTTGCGCAAAAATCCAACCGGGTCTTGAAAATTGTTATGCATGGCGCCTGCGGGATCGTCAGCAAAGATGCGACCGGAACTCAGCGCCTCACCGTCCGTCGCTTCAACGATACCAAGTTCATTGGCACCGATCGTCAGGAACTGTTCTTTGGCGATGACATGCGTGATCGGCCATAAAATAAAATGCAGTCCGGGAGCGAGAAAAGTGGCGTTCATGCCGACTTCATTGCCTAACGCGAACACCCGACCCGGCGCGAGAGTACTACCAAAGAAACGACGCTCAATGATGGCAATCTCATTCGCACCCACATTGACCAGAAATTTGGACAACAACCCTAAAATAAGCAGTGTTACGAGCGTATAGCTCGCTACCTGTAACAATGAAACAATATTGATTTCCATATCTTTCTCCACGAACAAAACAATGGCGATATACCCAGAATATCCCTAATCCCACCGTCAAGTTTTGTGCATCATCCCTTCCACCGCAACACGGGCTGGCGCGCGGCCTGGGTTTCATCGAGGCGGCGGCGCGGCGTGAAGCGTGGGGCTTGCTGGAATTGTTCGATATCTCCTGCCTTAGCCGCCTGCGCCAGATCACGCAGTGTGGCGATGAACTCATCTAAGGTCTCGCGGCTTTCTGTCTCCGTCGGTTCGATCAGAAAAGCGCCATGCACGACCAGCGGGAAATACATGGTCATGGGGTGATAGCCGCGATCCAGCAACGCCTTGGCAACGTCCAAAGTGGTCACGCCAGTGCCGGCCAGGAACCGGTCGTCGAAGAGCGCCTCATGCATACAGGGTCCAGTGAATGGCGCGCTCATCACATCCTGAAGCGAAGCCAGGATGTAATTGGCGTTCAGCACAGCGTCATCGGCAACCTGCCGCAAGCCGTCCGCGCCATGGGAAAGCATATAAGTCAAGGCGCGCACGAACATACCCATCTGGCCATGGAAGGCCTTCATGCGGCCAAAACTTTCCGCCGCGCCATCGCTCTTATGTTCAAGGAGATGCCAGGCACCGTTGCGTTGCTCAAAGCGCGGCAGCGGCGCAAAGGGCGCCAGACTCGCGGCCAGCACAACGGGGCCGGACCCGGGTCCGCCGCCGCCATGCGGCGTGGAAAAGGTTTTGTGTAGATTGATGTGCATGGCGTCAATACCGAGATCGGCGGGGCGCACGCGCCCGACGATGGCGTTGAAATTCGCGCCGTCGCAATAGAAATAGCCGCCGGCCTTATGAACGTCAGCGGCGATGGCGATGATATCGCGCTCAAATAACCCGCAGGTGTTGGGGTTGGTGAGCATCAGCGCAGCCACGTCATCGCCCAACTTGGCGCGGAACGCGGCAAGGTCTACCCGACCTTCCGACGTCGCGGGAATTGCATCCACGGTGAACCCCAGCGCCGCCGCTGTGGCCGGATTGGTGCCATGCGCAGATTCTGGCACCAGCACACGCTTGCGGTGCCCCTGCCCCTTGGCCGCCAACGCTGCCTTGATGGCCGCGAGGCCGCAGAATTCGCCATGCGCGCCAGCGCCGGGCGTGAGAGCCACGCCAGGCAGGCCAGTCAGCTTCGTCAGCCAATCAGCCAATTCACCAATCAACGCCAGCGCGCCCTGCACGGTGGCCTCTGGCTGCATGGGGTGCAAATCCGCGAATCCAGGTAAGCGCGCCATTTTTTCGTTGAGGCGCGGGTTGTGCTTCATGGTGCAGGAACCGAGCGGATAGAACGTGCTGTCGATGCCAAAATTCTTTTGGCTGAGGCGCGTGAAGTGGCGCACAACCTGCGGCTCTGACAACCCAGGCAACCCGATGGCACCTTGCCGACGCAAGCCGCCCAGTTTGTCCTGTTTCAACGGCAGATCCGGCAAATCCACGCCAGTGCGACCGGTCTGACCTTGCTCAAAAATCAGCAACTCTTCTAACATCAGCCCACGATGGCTGGGTTTGACCGGGGTGGCCATTTGCGTCGGACGTCCCTGATGGTTCATGAGCATGTCTCCTTCAACGCCGCGACGAGCGCGTCTATGTCTTGGCTTTCGTTCAACTCCGTCGCTGCCAACAGCAGCAGATTGGCGTGTTCCAACCTACCTGGATAAAACCGCGCCACTGGCACGCCGGCCAGCAATGGCTTTTGTGCCAGCCTCTCGACCACCGCCGAGGCTGGTTTGGGCAAGGCAACGGTGATTTCGTTGAAGAAAGTCTCATTCAACACATAA
>CAYOGS010000218.1:2350-3115 GCA_964403435.1 uncultured Rhodospirillales bacterium
CCTTACAGCCCGGGACCTTGGCGATTTTTTCCGCAAGTTCGAGTGCCCGAGCGTGATTCATCTTAGCCAGCCGCACGAGCCCTTCTTCCCCCAACAAGCTGAGATGAATGGTGAAGGCCAGCGCGCATAGGCCAGAATTGGTGCAGATATTGCTCGTAGCCTTCTCGCGCCGAATATGCTGCTCACGGGTGGAGAGTGTCAGCACGAAGCCGCGCTTGCCTTCCGCGTCCACCGTCTGCCCGCAAAGACGGCCGGGCATCTGGCGGATATATTTTTCACGGCAGGTGAACAGGCCAAGATACGGCCCGCCGAAATTCAGCCCGTTACCGATGGACTGCCCCTCGCCCACAACAATATCGGCGCCCATATCGCCTGGTGCCTTTAGCAAGCCGAGAGCCACAATTTCGCGCACGACGATGATGAGCAGCGCACCCTTGGCCTGCACGGCGGCGGCCAGTGCCGTATAATCCCGCACTTGGCCGAAGAAGTCAGGGTAACCCACCACGACGCAGGACGTATCCTCATCCACCAGCGCCAACACATCGTCCTTGCCTGTCGGCGCTGTGGACGTCAGCGCGACAGTGAAGCCAGTGAGATCCGCCGTGGTTTGTACAGTTTCAATGTCATGCGGATGCAAATTGCCAGATAGCACGGCGCGGTTGCGGCGCGTAACGCGCCCAGCCATCTGCACGGCCTCGGCGCTGGCGGTCGCGCAATCATACATGGAGGCGTTAGCCACCTCCATGCCAGTCAACAGCGCCACCT
>CAYOGS010000218.1:3125-3988 GCA_964403435.1 uncultured Rhodospirillales bacterium
CACCTGGCTTTGAAACGTGAACAGTGCCTGCAGCGTGCCCTGGCTCACCTCCGGCTGATAGGGCGTGTAGGAGGTCAGAAACTCACCGCGCAACAGCAGCTGGTCAACGCTGGCCGGCACGTGGTGACGATAGGCGCCGGCGCCCAAAAAGCTAGGGCAGGAACCGGCGAATACGTTGCGTGCCGCCAGCGCCGCAACATGCCGCTCCACGGCGAACTCGCTTTGATGCAGGGGCAGATCATGCACCGGCCCATCCAGCCGCGCGGCTTGCGGCACGTCCCGGAACAAATCATCAACAGAAGAGACACCGATGCGCGCCAGCATGGTTTGGCGGTCGGCTGCGGTGAGCGGTAAATAACGCATGACAACGTCCTTATAGCTTGAACGCGTCCTTGGTAGCCGATTTTCCCACGCGCTTCAATTTCTTGCTGGCGCTGAAAGGAGACCAAAAATGTCCGGCATTGGATGTTGGTTTGACCCCAAGCGTGGATAGTGTAGATTGGCAGGCATTCACGAATCGCGGCATTTGAGGGCTCCATGACAGGTGCGACTGTTTCCAATTTGATGAAGGGCAAGCGCGGCCTGATAATGGGCGTGGCGAATGACCGTTCCATCGCCTGGGGCATCGCCAGCGTGGCGGCCGCCCATGGCGCGGAACTGGCCTTCACCTATCAGGGTGAGCCACTGCTGAAGCGCGTGACGCCACTGGTGCAGTCCATCGGTGCCGAGATTATGCTGCCCTGCGATGTTTCGGACAGCGCCAGCCTGGATGCGACCTTTAGCGAATTGGAAAAACGCTGGGGCAAGTTGGATTTCGTGGTGCATGCCATTGCTTTTTCGGACAAGAACGAGCTGGACGGGCG
>CAYOGS010000219.1:0-3976 GCA_964403435.1 uncultured Rhodospirillales bacterium
CGGAGTGTTGCATGAGGAAACCAACGCTAAGTAAAATTCTAGATGCGGTGTCTCAGGCAAAAACGGCGCTTTTTTGCCGTAAGAATCTAGTTACACCAACAATTGAGACCGGGGCTCTTGTGCAAGAATATGTTACCTTTGACGAGAGAATAGCAAGACTAAGGAAAGTCTATCATACGGACACCAAGCCGTATTACGCGCATCCGAATCCTACATTCGGTTTTGGCGTCACAGAGACGGCTCCTAAGAAAAGTACCACCTTAGGGAGCGAGCCTACTCGATCAGCCCCAACAACTGCTCCAGACTTGGCGACCGGTTTTATTGCGAATTTTATGGGGGGAATGAATTAAGGAGCTGCGCCGCACACATATCAACTCGGTATGCTGTTCTGCGAGGTGTTGGGAAAGTGCTGTTTTAAGCTAATTGTTGCGCAATCTCTAGTAATGAACAACGTTGAGTCCAACCCGCTTTACTTGTGCAAGCTGAAGGAAATACTGCATTCGTGCAATTGGCTAAAGTTTAGTTGTTTAGATGAGGGAGATGATTCAATGAATGTAGCTACCCCAGTTAATTCAGATGAAGGACTGACAGCTAATGAGTTGTCGGAAATTCTTAAGACGATGAATCTTCCGGTTAGAACACATACTGAGCTCTTAAGTATTTAATCCGAATTAGAAGGAATAATGTTTCAGATTTTACTGTATGACAAGAAGATGCTGGATACTGTTGATGCCAAGGCGACCATAGCTGTATTGTGGGCAGGGCTAACGCCGCCTATACCTGAAGACAAGTTTCACGATCTGGCTGAAGAGATTCAATCAAGCGATCTCTTACTAAAAGTCGACGTGCGTCAGCGCAGCCTTAACATAAAAATGGCGTTTATTTTGCAAGGAATAACTGTGCCGGCGCTATTCTATAATTTGAGGTATTGGCGCCGGTCACTGGCTTACGCCGGAAGTGTGTTGGAAAACTTCATAGAGAAGAACCCTGCGAAGCACTGAGGCGGACTATTATCTTGATGTGGTTATGAGATTCCCATTTGTAGAACACATCGCTTTGTTAAATTCAGCTTGAAGCACATGAACACCTGTATAGGGAAGCCATGGTTAAATCTGATTTGAGGACTGAATGTGCGTTTCTAACCGAAACAGACAGACGCACGTTAATAGCGAGCCGGGCTCTAGCGCTTAAGCAGGTCATCGAGAGTCTGCCTATGCGCAATGATGAGCAAAAGATCCGGCTTGTACAGGAATTACTCGATCTGCGGCACCTATAAGGTGGAGTTCCGCTATGACGGCTTCGGCCGGCGCTTCCTGCAGAAGACGACCAAACGGCAGCACGATAACCTACAAACGCTACCAATGGTGCGGCATGCGCCCGTGCCAGCAGCGCCCCGCAACGGGCACGGCGCGCACCCGCGCCTACCTACTGACCGGCGAGTATGCCCACTCCGGCACCCAAGAAATACCTCACCCTGACCGACCATCTGGGGAGCGTGCGCGACGAGAATAGTCAACGCCACCTGTAAACCGAAGTGACGGATGATTTGTATGGCGAACGAGTGCTTTCCGCCGTGTTGATCGTCGCCATCATGTTGGCCTTTATCGGACTAATGATTATGAAGCGTTATCCGGTTTTGGGTTGAACTGGCTGTTGGCTGCATGGGCGCCACCACGAGGGTTAGGTGCCGTCCTGCTTCCGCAGGTGCAGAACAAGCACGAGCGCGAGTATGTGAAGCGCCAGCGCCAGCCAATCAACCAGCCAAATACCATCGGCTTTCCAGTGAGTGGGGTTGATGAAGGTCAGCGCGGCCAGCAGCAACAGCGATGCGGCAACCAGCGCCGTGATCGCAAACTGCGAAGACTGGCCTTTGATGACCAAAACCGCCGCGATTCCGCTGCAAGCCAGGACGGCTAGGCTAATCGGCGCATCACCAGGCATGAGGCCGCCGGAAAATTGTCCGAGTAGGGCGCCAACGATGAGTGCTGCGCCGGCGGCAAAGCGAAGGCTCCGGTGTGTGCCGGCTTGGGGCAGGGGCGACGCACCTGAAGACAACAGTGTGGCAAGTGTTTGCCCGCGCAGTTCAAGCACAAAGCCAAGCAAGGCCACCCAAGATACGGCCCCCAATAATTTCGTGGCCATGTTGGCATTGCCAAGGATGTTGGCATGTTCCGCCATTGATAGTTCTTCACGGTTTGCGGCCAGCATTGGTAAGACGTTGCCCACATCAGCGCCCAACGAAAGCGCCAGAAAAGTCAGCAGCCAATGCTTCCCCCCAATGCCGGATCGCGCAGCGAGAATGAAACATGCAATCTTCAACCCGGCGAACAGCCAAAAGAGCAGGAGCTGAATCCATTGCATAAGCCGTGCCTATAGCAGTTGTCATGGGGTGTTAAGATAGCACGTTATCATCTTTAACCTACTGAACTGCTATAAGGTTCTCCATATGCCGAAACATCCACCATGGAATATCTTAGTTCAAAAACAGACTGAAATCGTAGCTGAATTTTCAGTGCCAGCTCATAAACTCCCGAAACACGCGTTGCATAGCTTTCTGCATGGGCTTGTTGTTCGCTATAGCACTAGAACAGCGCAGGAAATGCTGCCCTATTATGTCAGTAATACACGGGGACTGCCGAAATACTGTAATCTGGCGGAAGTCCATTATTTCTGCGAACCTGATAAGCTTATGAACGGCTATTTCTGTGGAACATGGGAATGCTTGGCAAAAGCATGGCAGATAATGAAAGCTGAAGAAGCAGAGTGGGTAATGCTTCAGCTTGAAAGGAATAGGCAAGCTAGGAATGTTTCAGACTAGTAAATCCAGCAATTCAAGAAACCCGATCCCACAGCGGTCAGACGGACGAGCAAAGATATGTCCAGAAGGATTGGTGGGCCAAAGGCGATGAAGCTGGGCACATTTGGGAAGTTAAGCTTAAGGTTTCGTAACATTGAATCCCCCAATAGCCTTTTACAAAGCTGCCAAATCCTCAAATATCAGTCTCATCAAACGTTAACGCCGGGGTTTAAAATGCTACCAGTAAAAACGTTAGAAAACTAATCAATAGGACTCCCAATATGATGGCATCGGGAGCCTGGAAAGACCCGAACTAAACTAAACAGGGATTTAGATGTGGGGCTCCCTGCTGTTTTCCAGGAACGCATCCGCACTTTCATGAACAAGCCATTTATCAAATTTAATATATAATTATCACAATGAGTTACCACAGATAATAAGAATCAATTGCAATTATGGTGGTTGCGACTATACAGGGGAAACACTTCACCTGTTTGGACGTTAAGCCCATGAGCAAATCAGAATCCGCTGCGATTAAGACTTGGTTCCGTGAAGAAACGGAAGAAGACGCGATGCATGAAGACCACGCCTACCTCTGGCGGCACTTCCTGGCGACGATACCGGAACAGGATTTCAGGCAGTCTAAGATTCTCGATTATGGCTGTAACCGTGGCGGATTTTTACGTACTATGTTTGAACAAAGGCCGTTCAATGCGGCTGTCGGCGTTGATGTGGCACAGCAATCGCTTGAAATTGCCCGTCGCCGTTGCGCCGATTTGTCGGTGACATTCATGTTGCCGACGCAGTTGCCTACACAGGCGGCCAGCGTCGATGTCGCTTTCAGCCATGAAGTTTTGTATCTGCTGCCTGACCTTGCCGCCCATGCGCGGGCGATTGCTGAAGCGTTGAAAGAAACCGGCGTTTATTACGCGGCCATCGGTTGCCACACCGCCAATCCGCTGTGGCCGCGCTGGCGCGACTTGATCGCGGAGACCACGCATTTGCCGGTCTTCGATTATAGCCTCGATGATTACGCCCGTGCATTTTGGAACGCGGGAATGACTGTGATGATGCGACCGTTTCAGTTAACGGATTTCGTTCTCATCAAACCCGATAACCCGTATTTCCCGAAGGCGGCGGACAGCCTCGATTACCATACGCGAGTCAAAACCATCATCT
>CAYOGS010000220.1:0-1059 GCA_964403435.1 uncultured Rhodospirillales bacterium
AACCGAGCTTGTTGAACATGGCCGTAACGGTCGCATTCAAGATAGCGACAGCTACGGCAATGATCCGAATCCGCCTGTAGATAAACGACATTAGTTATCAGATCAGTCGCAAACTTCTGAGAGACCAGAACATGAGCACAGAATCCGACGACAAGGAAATCAAAGCTATGGGGCAATTAATTTCAGCCCTAAAGGACTTGAACGCTCAAGAACAGGACCGGGTGCTGTCCAAATTTTGCCCTAATGTTTCATTAGCCTAAACTTATGATATCTCTTTTCAACCAAGGTTTGCTGGTTGTATTTGCCGGCGTGCTGATTTTTGCCCAACCTGCCGCAGCTGACAAGGACCCGATCCGTATAGGGATCTTGTCCACGCTCGACAGCGCCTGGGGTGATACGCTCGGCCCTGGCAGCGTCCTCGCGGCGCAGATTGCCGCCGATGAGTTTGGTGACAGCATTCACGGCAAGCCGGTGCAAATTATCTTTGCCGACCATCAGAACCGTGCCCGACTTGGCGCTACGCAGGCGCGGCGTTGGCTCGCCACGCGCTCAGTAGATGTCATTTTGGACGTACCAAACGGTGCGGTAGCCGAGGCCGTGCGACCGGTCGTCAAGGAAGCTCAAGGGTTGATGATTGCCTCCGGCACAGGTTTCAACCCACCGAACGACTGCCAAAATATTGTATTCAGCTGGACTTATGACTTGTAGGCCTTGAGCCGTTTTGGGATTAAAGCCCTTAAGGAAGACGGCTTCGATACCATCGTCATGCTCAATCTGGAACAGCGGCCGGGTGCTGGGCAGGCTTTTAGCGAAATCGCCCAGAATGTCGGCTTCAAACACTTCAGCGAGATCCTGTGGCAGAATCAGTCAAGAGGGCACCAGACCAAAGACGCCGCTGATAGTCTACCGCGCGAGCTTGCCCGCAGCAAAGACGCCCTGATAATCCTTGGCGCGACCCCTCTGACGTTGCGCCGGCTGGTGTCGAAACTGACGGCGGACATGCAAGGGCAGAAGATCGCATATCTGTTTTGTCAGGCCTGCGCATCGTTGGCCGGAAAC
>CAYOGS010000220.1:1069-1879 GCA_964403435.1 uncultured Rhodospirillales bacterium
CAGCAAGCTGGCGCAAAGAATTTATTACGTCGCTCCTTATGACGTGAACGGTAAAGCGCTCAAGCGCTTCAGCGAGCAGTTTGCCGGCCGCAACAGTGCCGCCGCCGCGCCAACCATGACCCAGATAGGTACCTATACAGCAACCAAAGCCTATTTAAATGCCGTGGCCGCAACCGGTAGTTCCAGCCCCGCCAGCGCCGTCGCCGCGCAACTGCGGACCATACCCTTAAAGGACAGCATTTTGGGTGCCAGCGCTTTCACGCAAGCAGGCGTGCGGCGCGGCAGCTATCATCTTTTCATGTATGACCCGGCCACCAAACAGCACAGCCGGCTGGCCAAACACGACATGGCGGCGGAAGCGTCGAAAGAAAGCTGTAGGGAAGACATCGCCATCAAGGACGATATCCTGCCGGCCATGGCAAAGCAGGAAAAATAGCCCCAGATTTTGGTTATCTTGCGCCAAAATCTGCGTTATTAGTGACGCCTCATCCGGAGGCACTATGATGACCCAGCACCAACCGGCAGATTTCGCCGCCCGCACCGCCCGCATCCTCTTCGAGATTAAGGCGGTGATGTTCAACGCCGAAAAGCCGTTCATTTTCACCTCTGGTGCGGCCAGCCCCGTCTACATTGACTGCCGCAAGCTGATTTCATTCCCACGGGCCCGCCGCGCCGTCATCGGCATGTTGACCCAGCAGGTCTATGACCAAGCCGGGCATGAGTGTTTTGATGCGGTGGCGGGCGGCGAGACTGCCGGCATCTCCTATGCCGCCTGGTTGTCGGACAGCATGGATCTGCCCATGCTCTATG
>CAYOGS010000220.1:1889-3975 GCA_964403435.1 uncultured Rhodospirillales bacterium
GTTGCAACAGGGATGCGATCTCTCGAAAGTTGATTATGTGGCGGGCGGCGAGACCGCGGGCATTGCCTATGCTGCCTGGATCGCAGAAGCATTCGATAAACCCATGCTCTATGTGCGCAAACAACCGAAAGGCTTCGGTCGCATGGCGCAGATTGAGGGCGATTTACAGGAGGGCCAGCGCGTCTTGCTGGTGGAAGACTTGGCCAGCCAAGGCACGAGCAAAGTGAAGTTCGTAGAGGCTTTACGCCAGGCCGGCGCGATCGTGGAGCATGTGGCTGTGGTTTTCCATTACGGGATTTTCGCGCAGAGCGACACGACCATGGAGCAGTTGAACGTCAAATTGCACGCCCTCTGTACCTGGTGGGATGCCCTGGCGGTAGCCAAGCAGCAAAACTATTTTAGCACGGGCACACTCAGTGAAGTGGAAAAATTCTTACACGCGCCGGATGCTTGGTCAGCGGCGCATGGTGGCAAAGCGGCTTAAAGCCAAGTACTGCGGGTAGCCGTTTGGCTACCCGCAGCGCCCCCCGGCCTATTTCGGCATCAGCACCGTGTCAATGACATGGATGACGCCGTTGGACTGCATCACGTTGGCGATGGTGATTTGGGCCTTGCCGCCTTGCGCGTCCCACACCCACCAATTGCCGGCTTCGTCCTTGGTCAGTGCAATGTCTTCGCCCTGCACTGTTTTGAAGGTGGCCTTGCCGTCATGCTTCATAGCCGCCACCGCGATATCCGCCGCCGCATATTTGCCTGCCACGACATGATAAGTCAGGATGCCAGACAGTTTAGCCTTGTTCTCCGGCTTCAGCAGCGTGTCCACCGTGCCGGCAGGCAGCTTCTCGAACCCGGCATTGGTGGGCGCAAACACCGTGAACGGCCCCTTGCCTTTCAAGGTTTCCACCAGATCTGCCGCCTTCAAGGCCGCGACCAGCGTGGTGTGGTCGGCGGAATTGACAGCGTTGTCCACAATGGTCTTGGACGGATACATGGCGGCACCGCCGACCATCACGGTCTCTTCTGCCATCATCTTGTTGGCGTGATTGTTAGCATATGCGGTCTGGAAAATACCTGTGACGGCGAGCAGAGCGGCACCGAGCAACAGGGATTGACGCATGTTCTTCATTTTTTTCTCCGTTAGTTCAAAGCCCGGGTGGGCGGTTTCAGACTTCAATACCGAAGTCATGAGGAGTTACGGGCGTTGCCGGGCAAAGTTTCAGCCTATGGATAAAAAGCCGTGAATTTTTTACGGCTGGGCAAAACGCGTTAATTCTGCTCTAATTTTCGGGTGACTGACTCCCCCTGCCTCACCCCCAAGGAACTGACCGAACTGTTGACCCAGGTGGCGCAGCGGGACGAGATTGCCTTCAAACGGCTGTATGATGCCACTTGCATGAAACTTCTGGGTATTGTGCTGCGTATCTTAAAGAGACGCCACGCCGCCGAGGATATCTTGCAAGACGTATATATTAAAATCTGGGAGCGTGCGGGTGACTATCAGGCCGGCCGTGGCGCCGCCATCACCTGGATGGCGGCCATCGCCCGAAACCGTGCGCTGGATGAAGTCCGGCGTGGCAGCCGCACTCTTTCAACGGAGGATACACCGGAGATTGAGGACATCGCGGCTGACACGCCGCCGCCCCTCGCCGCTCGCGAAGCACAAGAAGAATATCAGCGCTTGATGCGTTGTCTTGACCGTCTGGATCCCCCGCGCAAGCAGATGATTTTGCAAGCCTATGTAAACGGCGCCAGCCGTGAAGCCCTGGCCGCCCGTTTCGGCCATCCGGTAGCCACGGTCAAAACCTGGCTACGGCGCGGACTGGAAGCGGTGAGAGGCTGCCTGGCCACATGAGCGCGGAAGAGGAATTGGCGGGAGACGCCATCGAGTATGTCATCGGCACACTCGACCAAAACGAGCGGCAGAACGTTACCGACCGTCGCAATAAAGACCACACGTTGGACGATGCCATCCGCGATTGGGAAGCACGATTAGCGCCCCTTAATGCTCTGGCGCCGGATGTGAGCCCTAGCCCCGGATTATGGCCGCGCATCAAAAGTCGACTGCCCTCTAGCGGCAGCGTAGCAT
>CAYOGS010000221.1:0-2752 GCA_964403435.1 uncultured Rhodospirillales bacterium
TCGTTGTAGAGTTGCTTGATGGCGAGAACAGTATTGTCACGCTCCGCCTGCGGCAGGGCTTTGGCCCAGAAACAGGTGGCGATATCAGATGCGACAGTGAAGAATATAAAGTTGAAGCCGGCAGCCAACTGCTCGTCGCTGAAACCAGATAAATCCTGGCCGCAGCGCGTGAAAGTGTGATGTAGTAAGCGCAGGAGCATGTCCGGAGTTGCCCTAAACTCCACGTCATCGCACTCAAAATACCAGCGCTTTGCCGCATTCTCCGGCCGGTCGAACACATGTTTGATCCAGCTGTCATAAATCGCGGCTTCAGGTTCGGTGGGTGTCTGGCGCGTCTCTGGGCGCTCCCGCTTCAAAAATCTACCAAAGTCGTGAACCCGCCATAGATCATGCGCTTGAGGTCAAAGGGCATCTTGTCTAAGTCGCCACAGCCGCTCAGGCGCGTGTCTCCATGCACTTTAGCGTTCACTTCGTCGCGGTGTTCGCGCGACTTGAAGATGATAAAGGCGAAGATCACCGTCTCATCCTTGCCGGCGCGCGCGGCCTGGGGGAAGGATTCTTTCGCCCATTCCGAATTCATATCTTCTGCCAAGCATTCCTTATAGGCGAGTGCGCCATGCTCCATCCAGATTTTTCCTGCCTGCTCGGCCATTGCCCGATAAGCGACCAGGTTCGCCGTCGGTAAAGGCAGAACATAGCCATCAACATAGCTCATGATGTTTTCTTTCCAGTTGTCAGTCCGGTTTGTCTTTTCACTTCATAAAGTGCTACCGCGGCGGCGTTGGAGACATTGAGGCTGCCGATGGCGCCTTGCGTCGGCAGCCGTGCCAGCGCGTCGCAGCGTTGGCGGGTCAAGTGGCGCAGCCCTTCGCCTTCCGCGCCCAACACCAGCGCGGTCTTGCCGCTCATATCATGCGCCGCTATGTCCTGCGTACCTTCTTCTGCCAAGCCGATGCACCAGAAGCCGGCGGCGCGCAGAGTTGCCATGGTGCGCGCCAGATTGACGATGGTCACCAGCGGCACATGCTCCAAGGCGCCGGATGCCGTTTTGGCTAGTACGCCACCTTGGCCGGGTGCGTGCCTGTCGGTCAGCAGCACCGCGTCGGCGCCGAAGGCCGCGGCTGAGCGCAGAATGGCGCCGACATTATGAGGGTCGGTCACCTGGTCAAGCAGCAGCAGCAGTTTAGGTTCGCTCGCCAGCAAGGCTTCCAGGCTGGTCTCCGGTAAGGGCGCGACATCCAGCACGATGCCCTGATGCACGGCGCCGGGCAGCAGGCCGTCCAGCATCGTGCGCTCAACCGTCTGGGGTGCCGGGCGACGCAGCCCAGCCGCGCTGGCCGCTGCCAGCACGGGCGCGAAGCTGGCGGTCCCAGCCGTCGTCAGCCACAATTGATGGCATTGGCGCTGGGGGTTCAACCAGGCGGCCTGCACGGCATGAAAGCCGTGAAGTAATTGTTCGCCTATGCGGCGTGGCTGATTGTTGGCCGATGCAAGTGTTGGCGCCGGACGCCGAGTTTGTTCTTTTTTCGGGACAGAAACGGCAATGCGCGCCGGCATGTGCCCAACTTTGGCCATACTATTCTTGGCCTTATAGGCGCCACTTGGTTTGATGTTGTCGAGTGGCTTGTTCTTATGGGTGCCGATTGACTTGCTGTTGCCATGCGCAGGCTGATTGTCCCGCGTTGTTTTGGTGCCATGGCGCGGTGCCCCAGCCTGCGGTGAGTGCGCCTTGCCTTTGCTTTGGCCCTGTCTGCGATACTGCCCAGATGATTTTGTCATCCGGGAAATGTGCCGGCTTATGGCTTAAACGGCAAGTGGGCAAAATTTCAGCTCATATCAGCCTCGTTGTGTCGGTGGCTTAGGAAAATCCGGTGTTCCAGTGTTAGGGGCATTTTATGTTCAGCTTCGTTTACGGAATTGCTCTATCCCGCTAATTTTCGAAGGGATTGATGGCCACAAATGGATCCACCTGAACGTGATCCACTCTAGGTCTAAACGCACGTTACAGATTGAGACAATCTACTCAGGTGCGTGTGTTTTACGTTTAAGCATGCGTCACCGTTGGTGGGTGGCGACGTTGGCGCATTGTTGGAAATCAATTTGCATTACATGTGTTGCATCTGCCGTTTCACCGGCCGCTATGACAGACTCGCTATATCGTTTGTGTCCCTGTCCCGCCCGCTCTCTAGGGTACGCTACTCGATCCGTTGAGTTACCGCACAAATCTATCGTCAAACAATTAGGCCGCTGACAGCAATTTAGCACTTGCAGAAATCATATCGAGCACGGTGCTATGTTCGCCGCCTTTGCCGATGAGGTCCTCCAGCCGTTGTCGCGCCGCTGTAACGGCATCGGCCGGAGCAGCGGCTGTGACGCCAAGAATAGCTGCGGCGGTTGTGCGGTCAGCGACGAGTTCGGAAGGTGTTGGCGTTGTCAGCATGGCACTGCTGAAATCGCGCCGCCAATGCACCGGCCCTTCGCGGTCCAACCATAAATCCAACAAGGCAGTACTAAACTGATCTTGCGCTAGAATCTCACTCCGCAGCTGCGCGAGGTCATAGCCGTCCATTTCATGCAAATGCCAGTGCTGCATTTTGCCGAGCAATACCTTGCCGACGAACTTACCAGCGTTATGGTCGATCCGTAGCTCAAGCCATTTGCTGTGCAGAACGGAAGTTGCACCGCCACCGAGCGGCAAGTCGCGCTCAAGCTTCTTATCTGTAAACCAACCATCCATGATGCCGCGCAGAAT
>CAYOGS010000221.1:2762-3947 GCA_964403435.1 uncultured Rhodospirillales bacterium
GAATAGGGTAGAGTACGGCGATAAACAGCATCATGATGCCGGGTAAGCCGCTCTGCAGCGTGAGGATGATGCTGCCGACGGCCAGCATGCCGATCGCAAACCAAAAGCAAAGTTGCGCTAGGCGCCGGCTGCCGATTTCCTTGCTACGGTACAAATACCATAGTGGCGCCATCGCCAAGACCGCGCAGCTGACAACAATCAAAAGAAAATTGTCTTGCATTACTGTTCCGCCAATTGGTCTCGAACTTTCATTTCAATTCGCCCCATTAAGCCATAGATTAGGCAGAAAGCCACCGTGAGCTGCAACATAAATCCTAGCATTAACCGGCGTTGCCGAAATGACACAATTGAACGCGTGAGCTTTATTAGCGAACCGGCAAGAGACGGCAGGTCGTTTTGGGGCCTAGTGTGCGGCAGAGCTGTTTTGCCGTGACACTATCAAGATTGGTCAATTGCGGTATATAGATTTTTTTGCCTTTGGCAGATTTAGCAATGACCTGGCCGCTGGTGGATTGCCGCTTGTTCGCCGGCAGTCGGCCACGTGCCCGCTTGAGGGCGGTTTGAGCTGAACTTTTCTGCGTAAAAGAGGCGAGTTCCACCCGCCAGGTCGGCGCTGGAGCAGCCTTAGACTCTGGCGCGGCTGCCGCTTTGGTTGTAGCGACCGGATTGGGCAAAGCCAGAGTAATACCTGCTGGTGTGCCAATAGCCGATTTGTGTCCCGCTGCCGGTAGAGACTTGGCCTGCGTCTGTTGTTTGATGTTCTGACCGTCATTGCGCTTGAGTTTGGGGCTAGCCACGTCTTTGTCGGTATCGCCTTCAGCTACGCGTTCATCGGGTTGATCCTTCTGGACCATAGAATCTGGCACTGATTCATTAGGTATCTGACGCTTCGCGCGCTGAATAAAACTGGAGTCCAGGAGTGCCGCCATCGTGCGGTCGCGCTCCGCCGCGGACTCGCCGCCAAATACCACCGCGATGAGGCGGGTCTTGTGCCGCACCGCCGAAGCCACCAGATTAAAGCCAGAGGCGCGGATATAGCCGGTTTTCAAACCATCCATCCCGGCATAGCGTTGCATCAACTTGTTGTGATTTTTATGCGTACGACCAAGATACGTGAAACTCGCGGTGCTAAAGAACCGGTAATATTCTGGAAAATTGAAATAGACGGCCCGTGCTAGTATAGCC
>CAYOGS010000222.1:0-3927 GCA_964403435.1 uncultured Rhodospirillales bacterium
CTGCGTGAGCAGAGCATAGCTGGCGATGTTGAACGGCACACCCAGGAAAAGATCGGCGCTGCGCTGGTAAAGTTGGCAGGAGAGGGTGTCATTCGACACGAAGAACTGGAACAGAGCATGACAGGGTGGCGGCGATTTGCTGATCTGTGCCAGCGCCAACGGGTTCCAGGCGCAGACGATATGGCGACGGCTGTTCGGTTCTCGCTTCAGGCGCGCAACCAATTCGCTGATTTGGTCCACGCCTCGGCCGGTGCCTAGGCTTTCGCCGCCGAAATCGCGCCACTGCTGGCCATAGATGGGGCCGAGGTCGCCCGAGTCATCCGCCCATTCATCCCAGATGCTGACCTTGTTATCATGCAGATAGTTCACGTTGGTATCACCGCGCAAAAACCACAGCAACTCATGGATAATGGATTTCAGATGCACCTTCTTAGTGGTCAGCAAAGGAAAGCCCTGCCGCAAGTCAAAGCGCAGCTGGTGGCCGAAGCTTGCGAGGGTGCCTGTGCCGGTGCGATCCATCCGCTCGGTGCCGTGGCGCAGGACATAATCCAAGAGCGCCAGATAGGAGGCCTCGCCTTCGTACAGTGCGGGAACCGCGATGGAGGGAATGGTAGTGGTAGGCGGGGTGACGGCGGCAGGCATCATGGGGTGACCTTGCATGGGCGATTCTGATAATCCAGTCTCGCTTCGCGCCGGCAAATGAGCAAGCGGAAAGCCAGGGTAAATATTAACTTTTGGCTGAAACTAATTGGAGGATTGCCGGGTATGGCTGCAAAGGTGGATAAAGTAGGCACAAGAAGTGCAAGCAAAGGGTACAAAATGTCGCTGCAAGCCAATATCAAATCTTTTAAAACCCGTGCATTCAAGCGCGCCGCCGCAGCGATGTGCCATTTCAAGGGTGAAACCGCGCGCCGCGACCGGCTTGTTGTGGAAATCGCCTTAGAGAAGCTGGCCACGTTTGCTGACCGCAAAGGGCTGAAGACTGCGCAATTCCACCCTGAGCGCAAATTCCGACATGATTTGACGGCCATTGGTTCCGGAACACATTGGGTTGGCATGGTCAATCAGCCCGGTGAGTTTCAGAAACGTAGCATCGTTGCCGCCGCGCAGCCGATCGAGGAGCGCATGAAACGGGAGGGTGTGAAAATGGAGGTGCGAGTGGTGGATGGCGGCCGTTTCGGTTTCACCGGCCGCACACCGGCGGTGCTGGAAGCCAGCTTCCGCCCGTCGCCAGCTGCAACGGGGGCCGCGCCCTCCGCCTTGCAACAAGGATAAAACCGCCAGAAAATTCAAGGCAACAAAAAACGGCCTGTCCAGCGGACAGGCCGTTCTGGTTTGTTAGGCTGATTTAGTCCAGCAGATTGCTGATCGAAGATGTCAGCTTGTTGGTCAACGGCACCGCCGCATCTTCAAATTTCAGGTTCATTTGGTCGGCATAAGCCATCGCGCGAACGTTATATTGCTTGAAGTCCTTGTCCTCGGCGATGAATTGTTGCGTGCTATTGCTGGTGGTGCTGTAGCTGTTGGACGAACCACCCATGGTGCCAAGATTTTCTCCAGCTCTGACGCCGCCATCCTTGCTGTTGGACGTGACTTGCCGCACCTTGCCGCCCTTCAGCGGACGCTCGGAAAGCTGAATGTCCACGGTCAAGGCATAGGTCACGTCTTTCACCAATTCATTGGCCAGGAAAGTGGCTGCGGCCATACCCAAACCGACACCGGCCATAGCGGCATTATTTCCGCCTAGCGAATTGGCGAGCACTGCGGAGCCAACGCCGGCAAGCAAAGGCTCGCCATAGCTGCCCATCAACATTTGTTCTTTGTCTTTTTCTTCAATCTTGCCGGCTTGCAGCACATTGCTGCGAATCATGTAATGCGCCTTGTTGGGGTCGGTGACGACACGATAACCGCGGGCTTGAATCGCCTGGGTTAGCGAACCGCGCAGGTCAATTTCCGGATGGTCAGAGGTGTTGCGGGCGCTAATATAGACAGTTTTAAGATTCTCGGGCACCGGATCAAGGAAGATGCTCTCGCTCATGTGGGTTTTTATTTGCAAGTCCTGATTATTGATCGCCACTTTCGCGGCCTGGCACGCCGTGAGACCGCTCGCTAGCAAGGCGATGGCGGCGACCCGCCCCAGATTCCGTAACACCATATTCGTCTCCTTCGAGAGTTGCTTGCCGAAACGGCAGGGAAAAACGCGACCCAATATGCCTAGCCCACGCTTCAGAGAGGCGCAATGGTGAAGTTTTCTTGCCCGACCAAAGGTGTTTAAATAGTCAAGGAACCTGATAGCTATGAGGTCGTTGCGCGATGGCTGTGTTTGACACCAACCTACAAAACACCCGTCAGTGCACTGCACTCCCATCTAGAATATTGCCGGACAGGCTTGACAGTGTAATCTAAAACTTAATCGTTAGCTTATAATTCGAAGCCACCACGAAATGCAGGTGGTTCGCCGGTAGTCGCAGAGAAATCTGCCTGGAATTCTCCAGTGTCTGCACGACCGCGCCGGTGCGACCATCCACCACCTGCAGGTAGGGGTAGGTTTTGTCGAACACGACGGTCTGTGAACCGTCCAGCACGCCAGGCTTCTCTTCGTCGTAGGCTGCGACCCAGACTGCGCCGTTAGATTTGTACATAACAACGTTCTTGATGCCAGTGAGCGGGTTTTTGCCCACGGATTTTACATTGGTGAAAGTGACATTGATGTCTTTCTTTGGCAAGTTACGCCCAGCCGGATCAGCGAGCAGACGTCCCATGATGTGCCAATAGCGCGCATGCGCGCGGGGTTGGTTGTTAAAATCATAGAAACCCACGGTGTTGGTTGAGTCGTCATGCAGCGCATAGACGGAGAGTTTGTAATGCCCGAACAAATAGGAGCTGAAAGGACCGATATGCATATAGGCGCTTGTTAAGTCTGCCGAGAACTGCGAGCCCTTGAACATGCCGAATTCCGTGACATTCGTCGCCTTGCCGTTGACCGACCATTGCGCCAACTCACCAATACGCTTCAGCGACACACTCGGCGTCTCACCTCGGTTCATATAAACATGCGCATTGCCGTAATCTGCCGGCGGTTTGCCGAAGCTTTTATAATTGCCTTCCCATAGCGGCGGAAACCAGCCGGCACCGACGCTCAACTGCGTTACCGGCACGCCAACAGCCTTGCCAGCGTTATACACTTCCGACTGGAAGGCCGCGGAGTTAGCCAGTGAGGCGCCGGCCTGCATGGCTGGCGCCGTATCGGACTCATTGGTTCCTTCGATACCAGTCAACAAGCCAGGTGAAATCTGGAACCAGCTCTTAATCACATCCAGACAAGCACGCTGCCGTGCGGGCGAACCGGTTTCGATGACCGCCTCAAACTTGGCGCCGGTGGCGCTACTGATCATTTTGTAGCGGTCAAGCAACCCGCCCATGGGAATGGGGCCGTCGCGCAGATGGGTGGCGCGGATAAATTTCAGCTCGTCAATAACCTGTTGTGTATTGCTGTAGCGACCGTTACAGCAACCATTGAGGTGCAGGTTCACGCCCATGAAGCGATCCATGAATTGCTGCGTGTTGATCGCCGAAGCGGCATTGGCTGGTGGACAAGCCAGTGCCAGCAATAAGGCGGCAAACATGGTTGTGGTGATGGGGCGCATGAGATTTTTCCTTAGGTTGGCGTGGTTTGAGACGTCTAACCCGCAGAGTATGATAATTTGGTCTGCAAAAGATTACCGGCGCGGCGAATACTCAAAATGCCATAAGCCCGAAGGCGGGATGAAAGCAGGGTGCGGTGTTAGGGTTTTGTTAAACCGGCTGTTAAGCCGCTGCTGCCGCAGGATTTGTCGCGGCAACGTTCATCAGCGCTTCATAATGAGTGACATAATTATCAATCATTCGCGCCACAGTGCATTCTTCCAGCAGGTGACGCGCCTTGGC
>CAYOGS010000223.1:0-3923 GCA_964403435.1 uncultured Rhodospirillales bacterium
TTCACGTCACGGAAAAGACGGCTGTGAGCAATGCGCGCATCATCAGGGCAATCCTGCCGTGGCGCATTCCGTCATGAGAAATACCGGCAGAACCTGACCGGCTTTGATTTCCTGAACATCTTCCGCGACAGAAATCCAGGCATTCATCTGTAGAAACGGGCTGACCATGAAGGATGCCTGACCGTCGAGGATATCAACGGTCAGCGAGCCATCTTCCCATCCTTCCACCGAGCCTTTCAAGAACATATGCAGACCGGCCGGTTTGACGAACCGGTTCATGGCGCGGGCGTAGAGCGGCTTCTCAGCGTCGACCCCGCGCATCTTGCGCACTGTCTGCTGGACCAGAAAGCGCAGGCCTGCCGCCGTGGCAACCGGATTACCGGGAAGGCCGAAATAGAGGCAACCATTCGGCAGTTTGGCGAACAGGTTGGGCTTACCCGGCTTGACCTTGATCTTGTGGAACAGAATCGTGGCGCCAAGCTCCTCAAGAACGGGTCTGACGATATCAAAATCGCCGGCAGAGACGGCGCCGCTGGAAATGACCAGGTCGAGATTCTGTTGCATAACCTGCAGCAGCAGGCGGCGCAGGCTGGCGGGGTCATCCGCGACCGTATGGGTTGCCGCAATCTCAACCCCCATTGCCGTCAGCGCCCCGCAGATATAGAAGTGATTGGAGTTATAAATCATCCCCTGCGGCAAGGGCCGGTCAAGCGATGAGGCGAGTTCTTTGCCGGTCGTGATGACAGCGGCACGCGGTTTCCTGATAACCGGCAGCTTGCCAAGACCGAGCGTTGCCAACGGCATGATATGGTGCGTGGCGATGATTCTGCCTCGCTCAAGAACGCGGTCGCCCGGCTTGAAATCCTCCCCGGCATGACGGACATTCTCATGCAGCGCACACGGTGCCGTGAAAGTCACCATCTTGTCCGCTGCGGTGGACGTCCGTTCGATTTGCACGACAGCGTTGGCGCCGGGTGGCATGGGAGCCCCGGTCATAATACGTGCGCAGCTGCCGCGCTGAACCGCCGGGAGCGCATCCCGATCCCCTGCCGCAATGACACGGTGACATGGCAGCTGAACCGCCGTTGCCGCCGTCGCCGTCGCCAAATCCTCACAATACACGGCGTAGCCATCCATCGCGGCATTGTCAAAGGGCTGGATGGCCAAAGCGGCCACAATATCGTCAGCGAGTACACGGCCTGGTGCGTCGCGCAACGCAACGCTTTCCGTTTCTAGCACCCGATCTGCAGCGGCAAGACACATCGCCAACGCCTGCTGATAAGTCAGCATTCACCCCATCCTTTCATGCGCCTGAGAACTAAGCAACTTAGACTATGCCCGGCCTTGACGCAGATCAACTACCCGCGCGGCGGTTTGTGGTGTGAGTCGCTTTTATGTTTCGAGAGCGGCCCTATGACACCAGACAGACTTGCGCGACGGCGCAACGCCCCCAAATATTTCCTGCGACCGGTGCCGCTGTGGGTTTATAACCCTGTTTTGCAGGCGATTATCCGCCACGTTGCCAAATCGCAACCGCAGTTGTTCCAGCGGCTGGGGCTCCATTGCCGGAAAAATTTTCTCATCGAACCGTGGAACCTGCCCTTTGTTTTGCTCTTGCAGCCTGACCCGGAGCGACTGTCATTGCGCGCCTATCGTTCCCGAAAGGGTCTGAGTTATCACATCAGAATAACGGGCAGCTTCCTGCAGCTGCTGCGCCTGCTTGATAGCCGTCTGGATAGTGACGCAGCCTTCTTTGCGCGCGATATCGTCGTCGAAGGCGATACAGAGGCGGTCGTTTGCCTGCGGAATGCACTGGACGATGTCGAGGGCAGCGTCGCCAGCGATATCGCGGCGATGTTCGGGGGCATTGGCCGCCGTAGCCTGCACATCTTGCGAAGAATAGAGGCCTGACATGGGGCATGCCGGAAAAGCGCCAGAGCTGGTCTGCCCGGCCGGGACGCCGGCCAGTTTGCGTGCGGCGGTTGATGCCGGTGCCGATGCAGTCTATTGCGGGTTTCGCGATGCGACGAATGCCCGCAATTTTCCAGGGTTGAATTTTACGCGTACGGAATTGGCCGAAGGCGTGGCCTATGCGCACAAGCGGGCTGCCAAAGTGCTGCTGGCGCTGAATACCTTCCCGCCCGCCGGAGCAGTGCCGCTCTGGCAAAGCGCGGCGCAGGATGCAGTCGCTTGCGGCGTTGATGCAATCATCGTCGCCGACATCGGCGTCGCCCGCTTTATCGCCAAACGTTTCCCACGCCAGCGCCTGCATCTTTCGGTCCAGGCGGGCGCGCCATCAATCGAGGCTATAAAATATTATGTTGAACAGTTCGGTATCAGGCGGGTGGTGCTGCCGCGTATCCTCACGGTCCCGGAAATCCGCGACATCAAGGCGAGCGCCGGCTGCGAGATTGAGACATTCGTCTTTGGCAATCATGGATTGATGGCGGAAGGACGCTGCAGTCTGACCAATTACGTCACGGGGCTCTCAACCAACATGGATGGGGTGTGTTCGCCCGCCGGGGCCGTGCAGTATGAGGAAGACGCGCAGCGCAATCTGCGCAGCAAACTCGGCGGTTATACCATTGACTGCTTCTCCTGTGGCCAGAGCGCGGGCTATCCAACAATATGCAAAGGTCGCTATTTTGCCCCGCATGGCGCCGAAGCCTATTACGCGTTTGAGGAACCCGTTAGTCTCAATCTTGCGGCACTGCTGCCAGAACTCGTCGGTGCCGGAGTGGATGCATTGAAGATAGAGGGGCGGCAGCGCTCGCGAGCCTATGTTCAGGCTGTCGTCGCGGCATGGCGCCACGCCATCGACGCGGTGATGGACGGCGACAAGCCCGACTGCGCTGAACTGGTGCGGCTTGCGGAAGGCCAGAAACAAACAACGGGCGCGTATCAGAGTAAAAAATGGAGATAAAATCGTGCCTGCGAAACTGACGCTTGGTCCCGTTTTATTCAACTGGTCGCCAGAACGGTGGCGCGATTTCTACTTCAGCGTCGCGGACGAAGCGCCGATCGACGAAGTCTATCTCGGCGAGGTTGTTTGTTCCAAGCGGTCACCTTTCTTTGACCCGCTGATGCCCGAAGTGATGGAACGGCTGGCAGCAGGTGGCAAACAAGTCGTTCTGACCACGCTGGCGGAGATTATGTTGCCGCGGGAACGGCAGATGACGGCGGGGGTCTGCGCCGTTGAGACAACGGTTGTAGAAGCAAACGACGTTGCAGCGCTTTATCATCTGAAGGGCAAGCCTCACCGTGTCGGCCCGTTCGTGAATGTTTACAATGAGTTGACCTTGAAGGAACTCGCGGCGCATGGCGCGCGCCATGTCACGCTCGCCCCTGAGATTCCGGCAACTTCCCTTGCCCTCCTGGCAGAATCCGCGCGCGCGCAGGGCGTGACCTTGGAAGTGCAGGTCTATGGCCGCGTGCCGCTGGCGCTGTCGGCGCGTTGCTACCACGCCCGTGCGCATGGCCGGACAAAGGATAACTGCCAGTTTGTTTGCGAAGCCGATCCGGACGGCATGGTGCTGCGGACAATGGACGACAAAGATTTTCTGGTGGTCAACGGGGTACAGACGCTCTCCTATCGTTGTCTTAATTTGGCGCGGGAGATTCCCGCCATGCAACAAATGGGAATAACCAGCTTTCGCTTGTCGCCGCATAGTCAGGAGATGCTGCAGGTGATACGGATTTTCAGGCAGGTTGTTGACGGCGCGCTGTCCGGTGCTGCCGCCCTGCCACAGCTCGACAAGCTTGGGCTGCAGGTGCCGTTCGTCAACGGGTTCTACTACAAGCAGCCGGGATGTGCGTTTTACGACAGTCGGGGAGAGGGGCAGCGGCCATGAAACAGTTGGGTATTCTGCAACGGGCGATCTGTATGCTTGGGGTCAGTTTGTTGCTGGCCGGCAGCGTGGCCG
>CAYOGS010000224.1:0-3897 GCA_964403435.1 uncultured Rhodospirillales bacterium
GATCAATTCCTTCGCATCTCATTACTCGTGAAGCTATAGCTCTCTATATATCGCGCTTGCGACCAAACGGCATGATGGTATGGAATATCAATAGCGTTTATTACGAATTGGCACCCGCATTAGCCGCTATGGCGCATGAGCAGGGCTGGAAAGCCTGGAAGCATTTTGACGAGGTTGGTGATTTTGCGAATGACTTAACGCCACACCATTGGGTCTTGTTAGCTCCAAAGCATGTCGATCTGACACCGTTGAAAGAATTTGGTTGGGAGGAATTACCGGAAACGGATTTCCCAGTTTGGCGTGATGACTATGCAAATGTTCTTGCTGCTTTAAGGATGATTGGCCATTCCAAAACGCCATAACATTAAATCGATTTGCATCATCGGTGCAGGCCCTATCGTGATTGGGCAGGCGTGCGAGTTCGATTATTCCGGTGTACAAGCCTGCAAGGTGCTGCGCGCAGAGGGCTATCGCATCGTATTGGTCAATTCCAATCCAGCGACGATCATGACCGATCCGAACCTGGCGGATGCAACCTATGTTGAGCCAATCACACCGGCCATGGTAGCCAAGATATTGGAGCATGAGCGCCCCGATGCTTTGCTGCCAACTATGGGTGGGCAAACTGCTTTAAACACTGCCCTGGCGCTGGCGAAAGATGGCACACTTGAACGGTTAGGTATCGAGCTGATTGGTGCCAATCGTGCAGCCATCGAGAAAGCCGAGGATCGGCTGCTGTTCCGGCAGGCGATGGAAAAAATTGGCCTGGAATCGCCACGCAGCCGATTGGTCAAATCACCGGCGGAGGCGCTGGAAGCCTTGTCCGAGATTGGGCTGCCAGCCATTATTCGGCCAAGCTTTACTCTGGCTGGCACTGGGGGGGGTATCGCGTACAACAAGCAGGAATTCCACGACATCATAGCGCACGGACTGAGCATGAGTCCGGTTCATGAAGTGCTGGTCGAAGAATCCGTACTGGGTTGGAAAGAATATGAAATGGAGGTGGTGCGTGATCGCAACGACAATTGCATCATCATCTGCTCAATCGAAAATATCGATCCGATGGGCGTGCATACAGGTGACAGCATTACTGTCGCGCCGGCACTCACGTTGACCGACAAAGAATATCAGCAGATGCGCAACGCTTCCATCGCTGTGCTGCGAGAGATCGGCGTGGATACCGGCGGCTCGAACGTGCAATTTGCCATCAACCCGGCCGATGGACGTATGGTCGTGATTGAGATGAATCCGCGTGTCAGCCGCTCCTCGGCGCTTGCCAGCAAAGCAACCGGGTTTCCTATCGCTAAAGTAGCGGCGCGGCTAGCTGTCGGCTACACACTTGATGAGTTGCAGAACGATATCACTGGAATTACGCCCGCTTCGTTCGAGCCAACGATTGACTATGTCGTAACCAAGATACCACGCTTTGCGTTTGAGAAATTTCCTGGTGCCGAACCGACTCTGACAACGGCCATGAAATCGGTCGGTGAAGTGATGGCAATTGGCCGTTCCTGGCAAGAGTCGGTGCAGAAGGCATTGCGTGGTTTGGAATATGGTTATGATGGGTTCAGTGAGATAAAGCTATCGGACGACGATCCGCAGACGATGTTGCGCGCTCTGGCGCGCCCAGCGCCAGAACGCCTGCTGGTCATCGCTCAAGCATTGCGGCAGGGCATGACGGTGGCTGAGGTTTGCGCCGTTTGTAAATATGATCCATGGTTTGTCGAACAGATTGCTGAAATCGTTCAGACAGAGCAGGCGCTGATTGCAGATGGGCTTCCGGATACCGTGGAAGGCTGGCGGTTAGTTAAACGTATGGGCTTTGGCGACAAACGCTTAGCACAACTGACAAAATGCAGTGAACGGGACATCGCCACAACGCGTCGCGAGGCTGGGGTTCGGCCCGTTTATAAGCGCATTGATACTTGCGGTGGGGAATTTCCTTCACAAACTCCCTATCTCTACTCGACGCATGAAAGCGCAGCACAGGCGGCTGCGTGTGAAGCCCGACCAAGTGACCGAAAAAAAGTTGTAATTCTTGGCGGCGGACCCAATCGCATCGGGCAAGGCATCGAATTCGATTATTGTTGTGTGCATGCGGCTTATGCACTGCGCGATGCGGGATTTGAGACCATTATGGTCAACTGCAACCCAGAAACGGTTTCTACAGATTACGACACATCCGACAGGCTTTATTTTGAGCCATTGACGGCTGAAGATGTAATTGAACTCATCCATGTTGAGCAGCAATCCGGAACATTGGTCGGAGTGATTGTGCAATATGGCGGGCAGACCCCGCTAAAATTGTCGCACGCATTGCAAGAAGCCGGCATCCCCATCCTCGGTACACCAGTTGATGCGATTGATCTAGCAGAAGACCGTGAGCGATTTCAGGCGTTGCTACAGAGCCTTAGTCTGCAACAACCTGCCAATGGCACGGCACGTAATTTAACAGAAGCCGTTGCGGCGGCAGAGCGTGTCGGGTATCCCATTGTCATTCGGCCGTCATATGTTCTCGGCGGTCGTGCTATGGAAATCGTGTACGACCAGTCGGGTCTGGAACGTTATTTAGAGACTGCAGTGCTGGTATCCGGCGATAATCCGGTGTTGATTGACAGCTATCTGCAAAGCGCGACTGAAGTGGATGTTGATGTTTTGGCTGATGGCGAAACAGTTTTTATCGCCGGGATTATGGAGCATATTGAGGAAGCCGGCATCCATTCTGGCGATAGTGCCTGCAGCCTGCCGCCCTATAGCTTATCACCCGCCATCGTCAAAGAAATAGGGCGCCAAGCCGAACAACTGGCACGTGCAATCGGCGTTATTGGCTTAATGAATGCACAGTTCGCGGTAAAAGATGAGCAAGTCTATATTCTCGAGGTCAATCCTCGAGCTTCGCGCACCGTGCCATTCGTGGCAAAGGCCACTGGGGTGCCGATTGCAAAAATTGCAGCGCGCGTTATGGCTGGAGAGAAGCTGGCAAGTTTTGGGCTGAAGCCAGTTGTCATGCAGCATGTGGCCGTTAAGGAAGCGGTCTTTCCCTTCGCGCGCTTTCCAGGGGTAGATGTACTCCTTGGTCCTGAAATGCGCTCGACTGGAGAAGTTATGGGCATTGACCGGGACTTTGCCCGCGCTTTCGCCAAGGCGCAATTAGGTGCTGGCGAACATTTACCGTTGAGCGGTACATGCTTCATCTCCGTACGAAATACAGATAAGGACGCTATTTTGCCTGTGGCGCGCCGCCTACGCCAATGTGGGTTCACCCTGGTGGCCACGCGTGGCACAGCGGCCGTTCTGCAGTCCGTGGGGCTGCCCGTCACCATCGTCAACAAAGTTTATGAAGGACAGCCTCATATAGTGGATGCCATAATAAACGGGAATATCCAGCTCGTCGTCAACACGACAGAGTCAAACAAAGCTGTGCTGCAAGATAGTTTCAGCTTGCGACGCGCAGCTTTAATGGGAAAAATTCCATACCAAACCACGGTTGCCGGAGCTAGAGCAGTTGCCGAGGCAATTTTTGCACTACAGAGTGCGCCTCTTGCACCGCTGGCTTTGCAGGACTATCTTAAGGCTTAACGCATCGGCAGTCGATACTAAGGCATTGGTGTCACTGTGTTTTGTTGTCAAAATTTGAGGATTGTATGACGGATAAAGTACCGATGACCCTTGCCGGTTTTGCTCGGCTAGAGGAGGAATTGCGGCATTTGAAGTCCATCGAGCGTCCCGCTGTGGTCAAGGCAATAGCTGAGGCGCGCGAGCACGGAGATCTGTCCGAGAATGCTGAATATACAGCGGCGCGTGACAGACAAAGCTTCATCGAAGGCCGAGTGATGGAGCTAGAGGATAAAATTAGCCGCGCTGAGGTTATTGATGTTGCCAAATTGTCTGGCAAGG